>JAHDYJ010000032.1:0-22280 GCA_023383795.1 Burkholderiales bacterium
GATGTTCAAGGCCCCGATCAAGGTGCTGCATCCGCTGCTCACCGCGACCCAGGAGGGCAACTACAAGGGGACCGAGGGCTTCGGCGCGATCCCGTTCTCGGGCATCATCCTCGCGCACTCGAACGAGACCGAGTGGCAGACCTTCCGCAACAACAAGCACAACGAGGCGTTCCTCGACCGCATCTACATCGTCAAGGTGCCGTACTGCCTGCGGGTCTCGGAGGAGTACAAGATCTACAAGAAGCTGCTGAACAACTCGAGCCTCGCCGATGCTCCGTGCGCCCCCGGCACGCTCGACATGATGGCGCAGTTCGCCGTGCTGACGCGCCTGAAGGAGCCGGAGAACTCGAGCCTCTACTCCAAGATGCGGGTCTACGACGGCGAGAGCCTGAAGGACGTCGACCCGAAGGCGAAGTCCTACCAGGAGTACCGCGATTACGCCGGCCACGACGAGGGCATGACCGGCATCTCGACGCGCTTCTCGTACAAGGTGCTCTCTGCGGTGTTCAACTACGATCAGACCGAGGTCGCAGCGAACACGGTGCACCTGATGTACGTGCTCGAGCAGCGGCTGCAGAAGGAGGACCTGCCGGACGAGCTCAAGCGGCGCTACCTCGAGTTCATCAAGGGCTACCTCGCGCCGCGCTACGCCGAGTTCATCGGCAAGGAGATCCAGACCGCGTACCTCGAGTCGTACACCGAGTACGGGCAGAACATCTTCGACCGCTACGTGACCTACGCCGACTGCTGGCTGCAGGACGAGGAGTACCGCGACCCGGAGACCGGCGAGATCTTCGACCGCCAGCACCTCAACTCGGAGCTCGAGAAGATCGAGAAGCCGGCCGGCATCGCCAACCCGAAGGACTTCCGGAACGAGATCGTGAACTTCGTGCTGCGCGCGCGCGCGTCGCACGGCGGCAAGAACCCAGACTGGAGGAGCTACGAGAAGCTGCGCGAGGTGATCGAGAAGAAGATGTTCGCCACCACCGAGGACCTGCTGCCGGTGATCTCGTTCACCGCCAAGGCCTCGGCCGACGACGAGCAGAAGCACAAGGACTTCGTGGCCAGGATGGTCGAGAAGGGCTACACTGAGAAGCAGGTGCGGCTGCTGTGCGAGTGGTACCTGCGGGTGCGCAAGTCCCAATAAGGACACATGAATCACCTGATCGACCGGAGGCTCGCGGGCGGCAACAAGAGCGCGGTCAACCGCGAGCGCTTCCTGCGCCGCTACAAGGAGCAGATCCGCCGCTCGGTGAAGGGGGTGGTCGCCGAGCGCTCGATCACCGACATCGACAAGGGCGGCAACGTCAACATCCCGGCGCGCGACATCCGCGAGCCGGTGTTCCGGCACGGGCCGGGCGGCGAGCGCGAGATCGTCCACACCGGCAACAAGGAGTTCAGCGCCGGCGACACCATCCCGCGGCCGCAGGGCGGCGGCGAGGGCCAGGGCCGCGGCAACCAGGGCGGCGAGGGCGAGTCGGTCGACGACTTCGTGTTCACGCTGTCGCGCGAGGAGTTCCTCGACCTCTTCTTCGAGGACATGGAGCTCCCGGACATGGTGCGCAACTTCCTCGGCGACGTGCCCGAGCGCAAGTGGGTGCGCGCCGGCTACCGGCGCGAGGGCTCGCCGAACAACCTGGCGGTCGTGCGCACGCTGAAGCAGTCGCTCGGCCGGCGCATCGCGCTTTCGTCGGCGATCCGCGACGAGCTCGAGGCGGCGCGGCGCGAGCTGGCCGAGGCCGAGCGGCGCTCGGTGTCCGTGCTGCAGGTCTCGATGCTGCGCGAGCGCGTCGAGGAGCTCGAGAAGAAGCTCTCGCGCGTGCCGTTCCTGGACGATCTCGACCTGCGCTACCGCAACCGCGTGGCGGTGCCGGCGCCGGTGGCGCGCGCGGTCATGTTCTGCCTGATGGACGTCTCGGCGTCGATGGACGAGCGCAAGAAGGAGCTCGCCAAGCGCTTCTACGCGCTGCTGTACCTATTCCTGACCCGCAAGTACGAGCACGTCGAGCTGGTGTTCATCCGCCACACCGACAACGCCGAGGAGTGCGACGAGGACGCGTTCTTCCACGACCCGCGCACCGGCGGCACCGTGGTGTGCTCGGCGCTGGAGCTGATGCACAAGATCGTCGACGAGCGCTTCGAGCCCGCCGGCTGGAACATCTACGTCGCGCAGGCCTCCGACGGCGATGCGTTCGGCAGCGACCCGGCGAAGAGCATGCGCTACCTGCGCGAGTTCCTGCTGCCGCTCGCGCGCTACTTCGCCTACATCGAGATCCCGGACGAGAACGACAACCGCACCAGCACGCTGTGGGCGGCCTACGAGGAGCTCGCCGGCACCGAGCCGAACTTCGCGATGCGGCGCGTGCACGGCCGCGCCGAGATCTACCCGGTGTTCCGCGACCTGTTCAAGAAGGAGACCGCGTGGGGGGCGGCGTGAACGGCGGCGCGACGCTGCGCGCCGCCGAGCCGATCTCGCGCGGTCCGGAATGGACCTTCGAGCTGATCCGGCGCTATGACGACGCGATCGGCGAGTGCGCACGCGAGTTCGGGCTGGACACCTACCCGAACCAGATCGAGGTGATCACCTCGGAGCAGATGCTCGACGCCTACGCGTCCACCGGCCTGCCGATCATCTACCCGCACTGGACCTACGGCAAGGAGTTCATCCGCAACGAGGCGCTCTACCGCAAGGGCTACCAGGGCCTCGCCTACGAGATCGTGATCAACTCCGATCCGTGCATCGCCTACCTGATGGAGGAGAACACGATCACGATGCAGGCGCTGGTGATCGCGCACGCCTGCTACGGCCACAACTCGTTCTTCAAGGGCAACTACCTCTTCCGGCAGTGGACCTACGCCGACGCGATCCTCGACTACCTGGTGTTCGCGCGCAATTACGTGATGAAGTGCGAGGAGCGTTACGGCGTCGCGGCGGTCGAGGAGGTGCTCGACTCGTGCCACGCGCTCGCGCCGCACGGGGTCGACAAGTACAAGCGGCCGGGCGCGAAGTCGCTCAAGGACGAGGAGCGGCGCCAGGTCGAGCGCGAGGAGAACGCGCGCCGGCTGTTCAACGACCTGTGGCGCACGCTGCCGCGCGCCGAGGCGAAGGAGCCGCGCGCCGCGGGCCGCCAGCCGTTTCCGGCGGAGCCCGAGGAGAACATCCTCTACTTCGTCGAGAAGTACTCGCCGAAGCTCGAGCCGTGGCAGAAGGAGATCGTGCGCATCGTGCGCAAGATCGCGCAGTACTTCTACCCGCAGTCGCAGACCAAGGTGATGAACGAGGGCTGGGCCTGCTTCTGGCACTACACGCTCACCAACCGGCTGTACGACAAGGGGCTGGTCGACGACGCCTTCATGCTCGAGTTCCTGCAGTCGCACACCAACGTCATCGCGCAGCGCGGCTTCGACCAGCAGGGGTACGGCGGGCTGAACCCCTACGCGCTCGGCTTCGCCATGTACCAGGACCTGAAGCGCATCTGCGAGGCGCCGACCGCCGAGGACCGCCAGTGGTTCCCCGAGATCGCGGGCGGCGACTGGCGCCAGGTGCTCGACTTCGCGATGCGCAACTTCAAGGACGAGTCGTTCATCGCCCAGTACATGTCGCCGAAGCTGATCCGCGACTTCCGCTTCTTCGCGATCGCCGACTACGAGGACGAGCCGGAGCTCGTCGTCGACTCGATCCACGACGAAGCCGGCTACCAGCGCATCCGGACGCTGCTCTCGCGCCAGTACAACCGCGACTACGTCGTGCCGGACATCCAGGTCGCGAACTTCGAGCGCGACGGCGACCGCTCGATCACGCTGCGCCACCAGGCCGCGCGCAACCGGCCGCTGCGCGAGGACGAGGCCGAGGAGACGCTGAAGCACCTCGGGCGCCTGTGGGGCTTCGACGTGCGCCTCGAATCGGTCGGCGAGGACGGCTCGATCATCAAGACGTTCGAGTGCCCGGGCTGAGCCCGGGCGAGGTCGCCGCCGGCGCCGCTATACTGGTCGCATGTCCGCGACCGCCTCTGCGACCGCCGCGCCTCACGTCGTCATCATCGGCTGCGGCTTCGGCGGACTCGCCGCGGCGCGCGGCCTCGCCGGGGCGGCCGCGCGTATCACGCTGCTCGACCGCGCCAACCATCACCTGTTCCAGCCGCTGCTCTACCAGGTGGCGACCGCCGGGCTGTCGGCCACCGAGGTCGCCGCGCCGATCCGGCACATCCTCCGGCGCCAGCGCAACCTGACGGTGCTGATGGCCGAGGTGGCCGGCATCGGGCCGGCGCGTCGCGCCGTCGTGCTGGACGACGGCGCGGAGATCGCGTACGACTACCTGATCGTCGCGTCCGGCGCCACGCACAGCTACTTCGGCAACGACGCGTGGGCGCGCTTCGCGCCGGGGCTGAAGACGCTCGAGGACGCGTTCGACATCCGCCGCCGCGTGCTCACCGCGTTCGAGCGCGCCGAGCGCGAGAGCGATGCGGCGGCGCGCGCGGCCTGGCTCACGTTCGTCGTGGTCGGCGCCGGCGCGACCGGCGTCGAGCTCGCCGGCACGCTCGCCGAGATCGCGCGGCACACGCTGCCCGGCGAGTTCCGCCGCATCGACACCCGCGGCGCGCGCGTCGTCCTGCTCGAGGGCACCGACCGCGTGCTGCCGTCGTATCCGCCCGAGCTCTCGCGCAAGGCGCGCCGGCAGCTCGAGCGGCTCGGCGTCGAGGTGCGCACCGGCTGTCTCGCGACCGGCATCGATGCCGCGGGGGTCGCGATCGGCGCGGAGCGCATCCGCGCCCGCACCGTCGTGTGGGCCGCGGGGGTCGCGGCCTCGCCGCTCGGGCGCACGCTCGGCGCGCCGCTCGACCGGGCGGGGCGCGTCCGGGTGGGGCCGGATCTCTCGGTGCCCGGGCATCCGGAGATCTTCGTGATCGGCGACCTCGCCGCGGTCGAATCGGAGGGCAGGCCGGTGCCCGGCATCGCGCCGGCGGCGAAGCAGATGGGCGCGCACGCCGCGCGGGCGGTGCGTTCGCGGATCGCCGGCCGCGCGGCGCCCGCGTTCCGCTACCGCGACTACGGCCTGCTCGCCACGATCGGGCGCCGCGCGGCGGTGGCGCTGATCGGCGGCGTGCGGCTCTCGGGCTACCCGGCGTGGCTCGCGTGGCTCTTCGCGCACATCTATTTCCTGATCGGATTCCGCAACCGCGTGGTCGTGCTGCTGGAATGGGCCTGGTCGTACTGGACCTTCGAGCGGCACGCGCGCATCGTGATCGGCGGCGGCGGCGGGCCGGCCGGCTGACGGCGAGCCGCGTCCGGCCACCGCCCGCCGGCAAACCAGCAGGAGGACCGGCCATGGCAGACACCCGTACCGAGCGCGACACCTTCGGCCCGATCGAGGTGCCCGCGGCGCGCCTGTGGGGCGCGCAGACCCAGCGCTCGCTCGAGTACTTCCGCATCTCGACCGAGCGGATGCCGGCCGAGCTCATCCGCGCGCTCGCGCAGGTGAAGCGCGCGGCCGCGAGCGTCAACCGCACGCTCGGCGAGCTCGATCCGGGGATCGCCGACGCGATCGTCGCCGCGGCCGACGAGGTGCTCGAGGGCATGCACGACGACGAGTTCCCGCTCGCGGTATGGCAGACCGGCTCCGGAACGCAGACCAACATGAACATGAACGAGGTGCTCGCCAACCGCGCGAGCGAGATGCTCGGCGGCGCGCGCGGCGAGGGGCGGCTCGTCCACCCGAACGATCACGTGAACCGCGGCCAGTCGTCGAACGACGTGTTCCCGACCGCGATGCACGTGGCAGCCTATGCCGCGCTCGCGCGGGACGTCATCCCGGCCCTCGGCGCGCTCGCCGCGACGCTCGCGGCGAAGAGCGCGGCGTTCGCCGGCATCGTCAAGATCGGCCGCACGCACCTGCAGGACGCGACGCCGGTGACGCTCGGGCAGGAGTTCTCGGCGTACGTCGCCCAGCTCGAGCAGGCGGTCGCGCACATCGAGGCCGCCATGCCGCGGCTCGCGCAGCTCGCCATCGGCGGCACCGCGGTCGGCACCGGCCTCAACGCGCCGCCGCGCTTCGGCGCGCAGGTCGCCGCCGAGCTCGCCGCCCGGACCGGGCTGCCGTTCGCCTCGGCGCCGAACAAGTTCGAGACGCTCGCCGCGCACGATGCGCTGGTGCACGCCCACGGCGCGCTGAGGACCGCCGCCGTCGCGCTCGCGAAGATCGCGAACGACGTGCGCTGGCTCGCGAGCGGGCCGCGCTGCGGCATCGGCGAGATCACGATCCCCGAGAACGAGCCGGGCAGCTCGATCATGCCGGGCAAGGTCAACCCGACCCAGTCGGAGGCGGTCCTGATGCTCGCCGCGCAGGTGCTCGGCAACGACGTCGCCGTCGGCATCGCCGGCGCGTCGGGCAGCTTCGAGCTGAACGTCGCGAAGCCGGTGATCATCCACGCCTTCCTGCAGAGCTGCCGGCTGCTCGCCGACGGCGCGCGCTCGTTCGACCGTCACTGCGCCGCGGGGATCGAGCCCGACCGCGCGCGCATCGCCGAGCTCGTCGGGCGTTCGCTGATGCTCGTCACCGCGCTCGCGCCGCGCATCGGCTACGACAAGGCGGCGAAGATCGCGCGCAAGGCGCACAAGGAGGGGACGACGCTGCGCGAAGCCGCGCTCGCGCTCGGGGACGTCACCGGCGAGGAGTTCGACGCCTGGGTGCGGCCCGACGAGATGGTGTAGTCCGCCCGGGCCGTCGACGGGACAGGAGCGCGGCGAGCGGCGACGCGCCCCCCCGCCCGCGACGCCTCGCTAGCGCTGGATGTAGTCGGCCGTGCCGAGCGGCACGGTCACCGGCCCGAGGCCGCCGGTGCCCTTGGCGAGCTTGTCGTGGTACGCGATGTACGCGTAGGCGCCGAACGCGGCGGCGGCGACCGCGATCACGCCCAGGCCGGCGGCGAGCGCCGCCTTGAGCCGGCGACGGCCGTGGCCGGAGAAGCGGTTGCGGATGAGCGGGAATCTCATTTTCGGTCCGGTGCGGCGCGCGCACTTCCAGCCGTTTTTGACCGGCTGGACGAACGGAAGTTGCGCCGGATGACCTGCGGCGCGCGCCTGTCGCCCGCGCCCGACACCGGCTCGCCGCGCGTCTAGCCCGGGTTTCTCACAGGGGATCGAGATGATGGCGAGGCGCCGCAGCGCGCACGCCAGCGCTCGGTCAGCCCGGCGCATGAACCGTCTTCGAACCAAGCTCATTCACTGCCCTGTTCAAGCATGACTTTCCGTGATGACCGGGGCGGCCTTGTGAGAAATCCGGGCTAGGCGCGGGGCACGGCCGGCGCGAGCCGGCGCGCGAACCAGAACGAGAGCGCCACGAGGCCGCCCGCGCAGAGCGCGAGCATCGGAACGTAGCCGGCGAGCTCGATCACCACGCCCATGCTGGCGACGCCGGCCGCCTGGCCGAGGAACCACCCCATCACCGCGAGTGCGATCCCGGTGCCGCGCGCATCCGGCGCCATCTCGGTCGAGCGCACCTGCGCGGTGTTGTGAAGCATGTAGAAGCCGTAGCCGAGCACGAGCATGCAGGGTGCGGCGACGCGCCAGTCCGGCGCGAGCGCGACCATGCCGAGGCAGGCGAGCATCACCAGCCCGCCGCGCCGCACGAGCTGCGGCTGCGTGAGGCGGTGCGTGAGCGCGCCGACCGTGGCGCTGTAGGCGAGCCCGCCCGCGCCGAAGCCGGCGAGCAGCGCGCCGACCAGCACGTCCGACAGGGCGAAGCGGAGCTTGAAGAACGCGCCGAGATAGGCGAAGGCGCCGAAGAAGAAGAGCGCCTCGAAGAACTCCACCGCCATCACCAGCCGCACCTGCGGCCGCGCGAGCAGGCCCGCGTAGCGCGCGAGCGGGTTGCCGATCGGCACGCCCGGCGCCGGCGCGCGCATTGCGCTCGGCAGAAGCACCAGCCCGACCGCGGCGTAGCACGCGGCGATCGCGACGAAGCTCGCGCGCCACCCGGCGAGGTCGCTGAACGCGCCGCCGACGAACGGGCCGAGCGCCTGGCCGAGGAGCGAGCCGGCGATGAAGCGCCCGATCGTCGCCTGCCGCTCGCCGAGCGGCACGGTGTCGCCGATGTAGGCGAGCCCGAGCGCGACGATGCCGCCGCCGGCCATGCCGACGACGACGCGGAACGCGGTGAGCTCGGCGACGGTCTGCGCCGCGGCGCATGCGGCCGAGCCGACGGCGGCGAGCAGGCAGCCGCCCACGGCCACGCGCAGCCGCCCGTAGCGGTCGCCGAGCGGTCCGTGCACGAACTGGAAGAGGCCGTAGGCGAGAGCGAACCCGGTGATCACTGCCGAGACGTCGGTGACGCCGGTCGCGAACTCGGTCGCGAGCCGCGGCAGCAGCGGCTCCGCGACGCGCATCGAAACGCCGGACACGAATGCGCCCAGCGCGAGCAGCACGACGTCCCGCTTCACCGGACCGCCGCGGCGGGCGCGCATGACATGGCGGGCGCAATCCTACCGGAATCCCCATCGGACGCGGCGGCGGCAGCGCGGTGGTAATCTCGCGCGATCGCACCTCGCGGCCGCCCGCGCGCGGCATCCGCCATGACCGCTCCAGCCCGCAGCTTCTCCCCGCGCGATCCGACCGATCGCAAGGTGCTCGTCACCGAGGTCGGCACCCGCGACGGCTTCCAGGCCGAGCCGACGCCCATCCCGACGGCGACGAAGGTCGAGATCCTCGACGCGCTCGCCGCCGCCGGCGTGCCGAGCTTCGAGGCCACGTCGTTCGTCTCGCCCCGCGCGGTGCCGCAGATGGCGGACGCTGCCGAGGTCATGGCGCGGGTGGCCCGCCGGCCGGGGGTGCGGTTGCAGGCGCTCGTGCCGAACGCCAGGGGCGCCGAGGCGGCGGCCGCGGCGCGGGTCGACATGATCGTGTGCTTCGTGTCGGCGAGCGAGAGCCACAACGAGGCCAACCTCAACAAGCCGATCGCGGGCTCGCTCGCGAACGTCGCCGAGGTCGCCCGCATTGCGCGCGCGGCGGGGATCCCGCTGCGCGGCGCGGTGGCGACCGCGTTCGGCTGCCCGTTCGAGGGCGACGTGCCGGTGGACGCGGTGCTGCGCATCGTCGAGGCCTACGTCGGCGAGGGCGTGCGCCACGTTTCGCTCGGGGACACGACCGGCATGGCGACGCCGCCGCTGGTCGAGCGCGCGGTCGAGGCGATCCGCGGCCGCTTCCCCGCGGTGGAGATCGCGCTGCACTTCCACAACACGCGGGGCATCGGGCTCGCGAACGTGCTCGCCGGGCTCGCGCTCGGCATCCGCGAGTTCGAGAGCTCGATCGGCGGCATCGGCGGCTGCCCGTTCGCGCCCGGCGCGACCGGCAACATCTGCACCGAGGACCTGGTCTACCTCCTGCACGAGTGCGGATTCGAGACCGGGATCGATCTCGAGCGCCTGATCGCAGTGGCGCGGCGCGTCGAGGAGGTGGTCGGGCATCCGTTGCCCGGCCAGGTCATGAAGGCGGGGCCGCGGCTGCGGCTGCATCCGATCGAGAGCGTGCGGCGCGCGGTGGGGTGAGCGCGCGAAGCGTGAAACGTGAACGGTAAACCGTGAACGGTGAAAAGCAAAGGGCCGCTCGCGCGGCCCTTCGCACTTCCACGGCGGCGGTCAGTGCCGGCCCGCCTCCATCGGCGGCTTCGGCGTGCCGACCGAGGTGAGCTCGCGCACCTCGGCCTTGACTTCGACCGTCTGCACCTTTCCGTCGTTGCCGCGGATGCTGAGCGTGATCGGGATCACGTCGCCTTTCTTGAACTGGCGCTCGATGCCCATCAGCATCACGTGGTAGCCGCCGGGCTTCAGCTCGACCTCCTTGCCGGCCGGAAGCGCGAGCTCGGCGATCGGCCGCATGCGCATCACGTTGTTCACCATCGCCATCTCGTGAATCTCGACCTGCTTCGCCGCCGGCGAGGCGGCGCCGACCAGCGCGGCGTCGCTCGTCGATTTGAGCCTCATGAACGCGCCGGTGGACTTCTGCGGCGCGACGGTGCCGCGCACCCACGGCGCGGTGACGCTCACCTGGGCGGCCGCGAGCGGGGCGACGCCGAGCATGAAGGCCGCGAGCGCGAGCCCGGCGAGGGTGCGTGCGCGGGCCGGGTGGGCAGGTTGCGCTGCCATGATCTTCTGCATTTCGAACTCTCCTGAATTCTCCGAACGGCGCCGGCATGCCGGCGCGGAGCCGCGCGGCAGCACGCCGCACGGCGCGAACTCCTGCTAGCCGGGCCCGGCGGCCGGCGGACCGCGCGCGTCCGGGCACCGCGGATGCTCGCCCACCGGCCGCGCGAGCGCAAGGGCCGGCCGCGGCGACGCGGCGTGGCCGGCCGATGGAGTGCGCCGGGCGCGCGGCGGCATCGCATCGATGCCGGCACAGCAGAAGACGCAAGTCTGGTCCGCCGCCGCGTCGCGCTGGCCCGGCGCGGATTCGCCGCCCGGATCGAGGACCATCGGCCCCGCCGCGGTGCAGATCGCGAGCGTCGCAGGCGGCACGTGCGCGGCGCGCACGGCAGCGGCGAGCGGCTGCGCGGCCTGCGCGCAGAACACCGCGATCGCCAGCCGGGCGAAGGCGCGGAGGAGGGGTGGACGAAAAAGGCGCGGACGAGAGAGGCGCGGGCGAAACCGCTGCGGAAGAAAGAGGCGGGAACGGATCACGGCGGCGCGCATCGGGTCGGGCCAGGGTATACGGACGCCGCGCGCCCGACCCCGAGATGCATCAAGAAATGCGGCATGCGCCTCGACCGGCCGCGCGATCAGCGCTTCGCGCCGCCCTTCGCCCAGGTGTCGCGCAGCGTCACGGCGCGGTTGAACACCGGCGCGCCCGGATGGCTGTCGCGCAGATCGGCGACGAAGTAGCCGTGCCGCTCGAACTGGAAGCGCTCCTCGGGGACGGCCTGCGCCGTGGCCGGCTCGAGATACGCGGCAATCACGCGCTTCGATTCCGGGTTGAGGTCGACGCGGAAGTCGCGGTCGCCGGCGCCGGGATGCTCGACCGTGAACAGGCGATCGTAGAGGCGCACCTCCGCGCGATGCGCATGGCGCGCCGAGACCCAGTGGATGTTGCCTTTCACCTTCTTCCGGTCGGCGCCGGGCGTGCCGCTCTTCGTGTCCGGGTCGTAGCGGCAGCGGATCGCGACGACGTTGCCTTCGCGGTCCTTCTCGACGCCCACGCACTTCACGACATAGGCGTAGCGCAGGCGCACCTCGGCGCCGGGCGAGAGGCGGAAGTAGCCCTTCGGCGGCTCTTCCACGAAATCCTCGCGCTCGATCCAGAGCTCGCGCGCGAACGGCACCGGACGCCTGCCGAGCTCGGGCTGCTGCGGGTGGTTCGGCACCTCGCATAGCTCCTCGCGATCCTCCGGGTAGTTCTCGATCACGAGCTTCAGCGGATCGAGCACCGCCATGCGGCGCTCGGCGCGCTCGTTCAGGTCCTCGCGCATGCAGTCCTCGAGCACCGAGTAGTCGATCCACGAGTCGGCCTTCGCGACGCCGATGCGCTCGGCGAAGAGGCGGAAGCCCTCCGGCGTGTAGCCGCGCCGGCGCGCGCCGACCAGCGTCGGCATGCGCGGATCGTCCCAGCCGTCGACGTGCAGCTCGTCGACGAGCTGGATCAGCTTGCGCTTCGAGAGCACGACGTAGGTGAGGTTGAGGCGGGCGAACTCGATCTGCTGCGGCAGCGGCGCGTTCAGCAGCCCGCCCTCGGCCAGCCGCTCGTTGAACCAGTTGTAGAGCGGCCGGTGGTCCTCGAACTCGAGCGTGCAGATCGAGTGCGTGATGTTCTCGAGCGCGTCCGAGGTTCCGTGCGCCCAGTCGTAGGTCGGATAGATGCACCACGCGCCGCCGGTGCGGTGATGGTCGGCGTGGCGGATGCGGTACATCGCGGGGTCGCGCAGGTTGATGTTGGGCGACGCCATGTCGATCTTCGCGCGCAGCACGTGCGCGCCGTCCGGGAACTCGCCGGCGCGCATGCGGCGCAGGAGGTCGAGGTTCTCGGCGACCGGGCGGTCGCGGTGCGGGCTCGCCTTCCCGGCCTCGGTCAGGGTGCCGCGCCGCGCGCGCATCTCGTCGGCGCTCTGCGAATCCACGTAGGCGAGCCCGCGCTCGACCAGGTGCTCCGCGAACGCGTACAGCCGCTCGAAGTAGTCCGAGGCGTAGTAGAGGTGCTCGCCCCAGTCGAAGCCGAGCCACTTCACCGCGTCGAGGATCGAGTCGACGTACTCCTGCTCCTCCTTCGTCGGGTTCGTGTCGTCGAAGCGCAGGTGGCAGAGCCCGCCGTACTCGCGCGCGAGGCCGAAGTTGAGGCAGATCGACTTCGCGTGGCCGATGTGCAGGTAGCCGTTCGGCTCGGGCGGAAAGCGCGTGCGGATGCGCGCCGGATCGGACGCGCCCTGCGCGTGCTCGGCCGCGGTGCCCGGCCGTCCGCCCCACTTGCGGCCGGCGTACTTGCCCGTGCGCAGATCCTCGTCGACGATCTGGCGGATGAAGTTCGAGGTGGACGGCGGCTGCGGTTCCGGCTTCGACATCTCGGCGCTGGAGGACTGGCGGCGCGGCGACGCGCCGCTCGCGCGGGATTCTACCGCAGCGTCCGCGGCGCGCCGCCCGGCTGCCCGCCCTGCGACGCCGGGCGACCGGCGACGTGTTGCGCGCGCGCGTCCACTACAATTGCCGCGCCATGGAGCTTCGATCGCTGCGCTACGCCCTCGCCGTCGCCAAGGCGCGCAGCTTCACCCGCGCGGCGGGCCGGCTGCATATCTCGCAGTCGGCGGTGAGCGAGCAGGTCGCCAAGCTGGAGACCGAGATCGGCTTCGCGCTCTTCGACCGCGTCGGCCACGGCGTCGAGGTGACCGACGGCGGACGGGCGTTCCTGGCCGAGGCCGAGCGCGTGCTGGGCGAGGTGGGATCGCTCGCGCGCGCGGCCGACCGCCTGCGCGGGCGCCTGGTCGACACCGTCGCCCTCGGCATGGGCTCGGGCATGGCGCAGATCTTCATCCCGCGGCTCTTCCCGGCCGTGAGCGAGCGCGCGCCGCAGCTCAGGCTCGACATCCTCACCGCGCCGACCAAGAGCATCTTCCAGGACCTGCACGACCAGCGCATCGACCTCGGCATCGCGATCGCCGCGAGCCCGGAGCGCGTGCCGAGCGGGCTCGCGCAGGAGCCGATCGCCGAGCTCGACCTCGCGCTCGTCGTGCACCCGCGGCACCGCCTCGCGGGCCGCTCGCGCGCCGTGGACCTCGGCACGGTGATCGGCGAGCCGATGGTGATGAACGAGCTGACGGTCGGCTACGGCGAGGTCGTAATGTCGCTCTTCGCCGATCTCGGCATGCGCCCGAACATCCTGTCGGTCGCCGACAACATCGAGACCATGAAGGTCATCGTCCAGCAGGGCAGGAGCGCCGCCGTCATGCCGGCCGCGGCGGCCGCGCGCGAGGCGAAGGCGGGCCTGCTGCGGGTGCTGCCGATCGCGCCCGCCCGCAAGGTGGGCCTGAGCCTCTACCGGCGGCGCGAGCCGGCCGCGCCCAAGCGCGAGGGCTATCTCGCCCTGATCACCGAGGCGCTGAAGACGCCGCCCAGCCGCCGCGCCTAGGCGACGGACCCCGCGCCGCGGCATCGGATTTTCCGATGGCAGCATCGGGCGGTCATGTTTGACTCCGGTTGCGCGCTTGACTAGCCTGTTTCGCCGGGAGAGGACGCCGGGGAGGAGGTCGCATGAGCGCAGGTCCCGCGCCGCGCGGGCGCGGCCGCATCCGCATCGGCATTGACACCGGCGGCACCTTCACCGACATCGTGGCGGTCGATACCGCGTCGGGCGAGATGCGCGTGACCAAGGTCGCGAGCACGCCGGCGAATCCCGCGATCGGCCTGGTGGCCGGCGTGCGCGAGATCATCGAGCGCGCCGGCGCGGCGGTCGACGACGTCGCCACCCTCTCGCACGGCACCACGGTCGCCACCAACGCGCTCCTGCAGGGCGCGATCGATTCGCTCGGCCTGGTCGTCACCGAGGGCTTCCGCCACATCCTCGAGATCGCCCGCCAGGCGGTGCCGGTCGGCTACGGCAACTCTTACTTCTGGGTGAAGCCCGAGCGGATCGTGCCGCTGCACCTCGTGCGCGAGGTCGGCGGGCGCCTCGACTTCCGCGGCGAGGAGTTGCGGCCGCTCGACGAGGCCGCCGCGCGCGACGCCGCGCGCTTCTTCCGGCGCAAGGGCATCCGGGCCGCCGGCATCTGCCTGATCCACGCCTACGCCAACCCGGCGCACGAGCGGCGCGTGCGCGACGCGATGCTCGCCGAGTATCCGGAGCTCGTGCTCTCGCTCTCGAGCGAGGTGCTGCCCGAGTACCGCGAGTACGAGCGGGCGGTCACGACGCTCGTCGACGCGTTCGTCAAGCCGCACATGGCGGTCTACCTGCGCCGCATCCGGACCGAGCTCGGGTCCGAGCTCGGCACCAGGCCGTTCCTCGTGATGCAGTCCTCCGGCGGCGTGATCTCCGCCGAGCAGGTCGTCGACAAGCCGATCGCCACCGCGCTTTCGGGGCCGGCGGCGGGCGCGCTCGGCTGCTCGGTCGTGGCCGAGGTCGCCGGTTTCCGCGAGGTCGTCACGCTCGACGCCGGCGGCACCTCGACCGACATCTGCCTGATCGAGGACGGGCGCGCGCACATCACCACCGGCGCGTCGATCGGGCCGTTCCCGGTGCGCATCCCGATGATCGAGATCGAGACCATCGGCACCGGCGGCGGCTCGATCGCCTGGATCTCGCGCGAGGGTCATCTCAAGGTCGGGCCGAGAAGCGCGGGCGCGGTGCCCGGGCCGATGTGCTACCCGGAGGGCGGCGACGAGCCGACCATCACCGACGCCAACCTGGCCCTCGGGCGCATCCCGCCGGCGCTGATCGGCGGCGGCATCCGCCTCGACGTCGAGCGCGCGCGCGCGGGGATCGCGCGGCTCGCCGCGGCGCTCGGCCCGACCGGTCCGGCGCGCAAGGTCATGAGCGTCGAGGAGCTCGCCGACGGGATCGTCGAGATCGCGAACTGGAACCAGGCGAACTGCATCCGGCAGATGACCATCCAGAAGGGCATCGATCCGCGCCGCTTCGCGCTGCTCTCGTTCGGCGGCGCCGGCCCGGCGCAGTCGCCGGCGGTGATGCGCCTGCTCGGGATGAAGTGCTGCATCGTGCCGTTCAACCCGGGGAATCTCTCGGCCTTCGGGCTCCTCGCGGTGGACTGGCGCACCGATCACATCGCGACCCGCGTCACGCACGAGGACGCGCTCGCGGTCGACGAGCTCGCGGCGGTCTACGCGCGGCTCGAGCGCGAGGCGGTCGAGACGCTGGCCCGCGACGGCCTCGACCCGGCGCGCTGCCGCACCGTGCGCGAGGCGGATCTGCGCTACGCCGGCCAGTCGATGGAGGTGCGCGTGGCCGCGCCGGCCGGCCCGGTCGACGCGGCGTTCGCGGCGAAGCTGCTCGATGCGTTCCACGCCGCGCACCGGAAGAGCTTCGGCTACGACTACCGCGGTCGCCAGAAGGTCGAGCTCGTCAACTTCTGCGTGTCCGGGTTCGGCGTGATCGAGCGGCCGGCGCTGCCGAAGCTCGCCGCGCGTCCCGGCGTGACGCCGGCGCGCAAGGGCGCGCGCAGGGTGTTCCTCGACGGGCAGTGGCACGACACGCCGGTCTACGACCGCGCCGCGCTGCCCGCGGGCTTCCGCCTCGACGGTCCGGCGGTCGTCGAGGAGTTCGGCTCGACCACCGTCGTCTGGCCGGGGCAGTGGCTCGAGGTCGACCCGCACGGCATCATGCTGGTGAGGGAGAAGGTGACGGCGCTGAAGGCATGACCGCCAGGAGGAGCAGATGAGCGCGCGCGCATCCACCGAACGCAGGCCCTGGCCGACCCCGCCCGCGCGCACGCGTCCGGTCGAGGTCGATCCGATCGTGCTGCAGATCGTCGAAGGCACGCTGAACTCGATCGAGCGCGAGATCGAGTTCGCGATCGAGCGCACCGCGCGCTCGCCGATGATCCGCGAGGCGCACGACTACCGCGTCGGCGTCTTCGACCGCTACTGTCGCAAGCTCACCGGCCGCTCGTACTCGGCGATGCCGAACGCGGTGGTGCGCGACTTCCCGCCCGAAACCATGCGGCCCGGCGACGTCTTCCTGATGAACGACACCTACCTCACCGAGGGCTCGATCGGGCATCTGCCCGACATCTGCTCGACGGTGCCGGTGTTCCACGACGGCGCGGTGGTCGCCTACATCCAGGCCTTCGGCCACCACGACGACATCGGCGGACGGGTGCCCGGCTCGATGCCGGGCACCGCGGTCACGGTGTTCGAGGAGGGGCTCGCGATCCCGCCGATCAGGCTGTACAGCGCGGGCGTGCGCAACGACGAGGCGTTCAAGATCATCCGCCGCAACACGCGCGTGCCGGAGATGCTCGAGGCCGACCTCGACTCCGAGATGCAGGCGATCGTGATGGGCGCCGGGCGCCTCGAGGAGCTCTTCGCGCGCTTCGGCACCGAGACGGTCGAGGCGTGCTTCCAGGCGATCCTCGACAAGTGCCGCGACATCTACGTGAAGGAGCTCTTGCCGAAGATCGCCGACGGCGAGTACGCCTGGGAGGACTACGTCGAGCACGACGGCGTGTCCGATCCGAAGCTGCACCGGCTCGCGCTGAAGATGACCAAGCGGGGCGGGCGCATCACGCTCGACTTCGGCGGCACCGCGCCGCAGTCCTCCGGGCCGATCAACTGGCCGGCCGACTACGCCGACGGCGCGTTCCTGATCAAGTGGATCGCGCCGGTGCTGCGCAGCCTCGCCGACACGCCCGAGCGCGCCGCGGAGATCTTCGTGAACGAGGGCGTGTGCGAGGTCTTCGACGTCGTGTTCCCGCCGAAGGGCACGCTGATCACGCCGGAATGGCCGGCGGCCACGAACGCGCGCTCGTTCGTGCTGCTGCGCTCGCTGGGGCTCCTCGCCGGCGTGGTGGCGCAGGCGGTCGGCGGGCGCATGCCGGCCGACCAGGAGACGATCCGCTACACCGGCTTCTACGGCAGGGACGCGGACGGCAGGCCGTTCCTCTCGCGCGAGGTGCTCGGCGGCGGCAGCGGAGGCCGCCATTACGCCGACGGCTCGGACGTGATCCACATCGTGCCCGACTCGCGCAACCAGCCCGCCGAGTTCACCGAGAACCGCTTCCCGGTGATCGTCGAGAAGCTCGCCCTCGCCACCGACTCCGGCGGCGCCGGCAAGCGCCGCGGCGGGCTCGGCTACGAGAAGCACTATCGCGTGCTGGTGGACTGCCACACCATCGTGACCGCGGACCGCGTGCGCCTCGGCTGCTACGGGGTGAACGGCGGCAGGGCGGGCAAGCCGTTCTGCGTGACGGTCGACCTGCACGGCCGGGCGAAGGACCTCGGCGGCCTGGTCGACGGCGAGCCGCTTGCCGCCGGGCAGGTGATGCGCGTGGTGACGACCGGCGGCGGCGGCTGGGGCGATCCGCTCGAGCGCGAGCCCGAGCGCGTCGCGCTCGACGTGCTGCAGGGCAAGGTCTCGCCCGAGGCCGCGCGCGCGGACTACGGCGTCGTGCTGGTGCCGCGCGACGACGAGTGGGACGTGGACGAGGCGGCGACCGGTCGGCTGCGCGCGGAGCTGCGCGCGGCGCGCATGGAGCCGCCGCCGATGATCGACCGCGGCCCGGGGTACGAGAAGATGCTGCGCGGCGAATTCGGGCCGCGCCTGTGAAAGCGACAGCCACAGAGGCACAGAGATCGCGGAGAGGGCCTGTGCGTCTTCCTCCTCGCTGTGATCTCCGTGTCCCTTTGGCAAACGGAGAGTGACGTGGCGATCGAAGTCGCGAAGGTCGAGCTGAAGAGCGTGCAGGACGCCGCAGGGCTCGAGGAGTGCATCCGCAACGGGCGGTTCGCCGCCGACGAGGTCGTGGCGGTGATCGGCAAGACCGAGGGCAACGGCGGGGTCAACGACTTCACGCGCATCCTCGCCGACCAGGCGTTCCGCGCGGTGCTGCTGAAGCTCGGCAAGCGCTCCGCGGCGGAGGTGAAGGCGGTCCCGATGGTGTGGTCGGGCGGCTGCGACGGCGTGATCACGCCGCACGCGACGATCTTCGCGCGGAACGCGAGGACCGGACCGCAGGACAGGGACCGCCTCGTCATCGGCACCGCGATGAGTCCGACGATCCTGCCCGAGGACATCGGCCGGCCGGCGATGGTCGAGAAGGTGGCCGAAGGGGTGCGGCGCGCGATGCGCGCGGCGGGCATCGACGATCCCAGGGACGTGCACTACGTCCAGACCAAGACGCCGCTCCTTACGATCGACTCGATCCAGGACGCGCGCCGGCGCGGGCAGACGGTCGCCTGCGAGGTGCACGACTCGATGGGCGTGTCGAACGGCACGACCGGGCTCGGCATCGCGGTCGCGCTCGGCGAGATCGCGATGCCGAAGGCCGAGCAGATCTGCAAGGACTTCGACCTGTACTCGTCGGTGGCGTCGTGCTCGTCGGGCGTCGAGCTCGATGCGGCCCAGATCGTGCTCCTCGGCAACAAGGCCGGCGCCGGCGGGCGCTACCGCATTGGCCACAGCGTGATGCGCGACGCGCTCGACATCGACGGCATCTACGCCGCGATCCGCGACGCCGGCCTCGAGTTGCCCGAGCGGCCGCGCGCCGAGGATCTCGAGGGCCGGCTGGTCAACTGCTTCATGAAGTGCGAGGCCGACCACCGCGGCACGCTCCGCGGCCGGCGGCAGATCATGCTGGACGACTCGGACGTCCACCATCACCGGCACGCGAAGGCGGCGGTCGGCGGCGTCGCCGCGGCGGCGATCGGCGATCCGGCCGTGTTCGTCTCGGTCGACGCGATGCACCAGGGGCCGCACGGCGGCGGGCCGGTCATCGCGATCGTGGATCTGGGCGAGTGAGCACGACCGGGCGGTTACAAGGGCCAACGCGGCACTCTGTTCGAAGGATTGTTGCGAGCGACTCGAACCACGGTCGGAGTTTTGCGGCAGACGGGCAGTGAACCCTCAACAACGGAGGAACTGACATGAGCAAGGCGATTGGGATCTGCGGGCGGCTCGCCGCCCTCTTCGTGGCGTCGGCCGCCCTGTGGCCGGCCGGCGCCCAGGCGCTCGACACCGTGAAGGTCGGGGTGTTCCCGGTGAGCTCGTCGCTGCCCTACTTCGTCGCGCGCGACCGCGGGTTCTTCAAGGAGGCCGGGATCGAGGCCGAGATGGTGCGCCTCATCGGCGGGCCGCCGAACGTGGCCGGCCTGATCACCAACCAGATCGACGCCTCGGCGGTGCTGGTCACGATCGAAGGCATGAACGCGAACCTGAAGAAGCCCGGCGTCGCGATGTACATCTCGGTGAACGCACAGAACGCGCAGTACCAGATGGAGCAGTTCGTCGTGCGCAAGGGCGTGCAGGCGAGTTCGCTCGCCGACCTCAAGGGCAAGAAGATCATGTCGGCGCCGGGGCCGGCGAACGTGACGATGGCGAAGGCGGTGCTCGCCGCGGCCGGGCTGAAGGAGGGCGATTACACGCTCGACCAGCTCGACATGGGCCAGCACGTGAACGCGATGACCGCGGGCACGTTCGACGCCGGCTACACGCTCGAGCCGAACGCGTCGGTGATGCGCACGAACGGGGTCGCGAGCACGATCGAGGCCGGGGTGATCGCGAAGTACATCCTCGGCGACCCGAAGGCGTACGCCTGGGTGGCGGGCTGCGTGCTCTCGACCGACTTCATCAAGAACCGGCCCGACGTCGCCAAGCGCTTCGCCGCGGCGTGGGCGAAGGCGGTCGACTTCATCACGACCAACCCGAAGGAGGCGCGCAAGCACCTCGCGAAGAACACCTTCACGCCGGATGCGGTCGTCGACACGGTGCCGCTGGTCAAGTTCACCAACGTCAAGGACCTGACCGCGAAGGACAAGGCCGACTTCCAGAAGTTCATCGATTTCTCGACCTCGACCGGGACGCTGCCGGAGAAGGTCGACGTCACGAAGTACCTGCATCGGTTCTAGCGGCAGGCGGGCGGGGCGCGATGGCGGCGGCGACGGGGGTGCAGGCGCCGGGACTGGCCGCGGCGGCGGCGGCCGGCGCCGCCGGCCGCGCCGCCGAGCCGGTGCACATCACCATCCGCGGCCTGACCAAGCATTTCCAGGGCGGGGCGGTCTACGACAACTTCGACCTCGACGTGCCGCGCGGCAAGTTCGTCTCGGTGTTCGGGCCGAACGGGTGCGGCAAGTCGACGCTGATCAACCTGATCGCCGGCCTGATCCCGGCCGACGCCGGCACGATCCTCTTCGGCGGCAAGCCGCTGCGCGAGACCAAGATCGGGTACGTGTTCCAGAACTACCGCGAGGCGCTCTTCCCGTGGGTGTCGGCGTGGAGCAACATCGAGTACCCGCTGAAGCTCGCAAAGGTGCCGGCGCCGGAGCGCGCGCGCCGCGTCGACCGCCTGGTCGCGCACCTCGGCGTGAAGATCGACCTCAAGCGCTACCCGTACGAGCTCTCCGGCGGTCAGCAGCAGCTCGTCTCGATCATGCGCGCGCTGGTGGTCGATCCCGAGGTGCTGTTCCTCGACGAGCCGTTCTCGGCGCTCGACTACGAGATGACGCTGTTCATGCGCGAGCAGCTGCAGCGCGTGTTCAACGAGACCCGCACGACGATGGTGCTGGTGTCGCACGACCTCGAGGAGGCGGTGTACCTCGCCGATCGCGTGCTGCTGCTCTCGCGCCGGCCGGCGACTATCGCCGATTTTCCCGACGTGCCGATGCCGCGTCCGCGCAGCGACGAGACGCTGTCCGACCCGGCGTTCGTCCTGCTGAAGGGGCACTGCCTCGAGATCTTCCAGCGCGAGGTGCGCAAGGCATGAGAGCGCGGCGGTGAGGGGGGGAAGGTGAGGCGCGAGACGTTCCTGCCGCTGGTCGGCGTCGCCGGCCTGGTCGCGCTCTGGTACCTCGCGGTGTGGGCGCGCGTGGTCGACCCGGTGCTGCTGCCGCCGCCGGAGGACGCGTTCGCGGCGATGGTGAAGGGCATGGCGGGCGGCAGGCTCGGCTACGACTTCTGGCGCACGGTCGAGCGCACCGCCTACGCGATCGCAATCGCGGCGGTGATCGCGATTCCGGTCGGCATCGCGCTCGGCTCGAACGAGCGCATCTACCGCTCGGTCGAGTTCGTGATCGACTTCTTCCGCTCGACGCCGGCTTCGGCGATGTTTCCGCTGTTCCTGGTGATCTTCGGCGTCGGCGACATGACCAAGATCCTCGTCGCGGCGTTCGGCGCGGCGCTGGTGATCCTGTTCAACGTCGCCTACGGCGTGATGAACGCGCGCAAGACGCGGCTGCTCGCGGCCAAGGTGATGGGCGCGACGCGCTTCCGCGTGCTGACCGACGTCATGCTGCTCGAGTCGCTGCCGCAGACCTTCGTCGGCCTGAGGAACGGCGTGTCGCTCGCGCTCGTGATCGTGGTCGTCGCCGAGATGTTCATCGGCTCGACCGACGGCCTCGGCCACCGCGTGTTCGAGGCGCAGCAGCTCTTCGAGATGCCGGACATGTATGCGGCGATCTTCGCGGCGGGCGCGCTCGGGTACGGGCTCAACCTGCTGTTCCTGGTCGTCGAGAAGCGCTTCGTGCACTGGTCGGGCAAGTAGGCGGATGCGCGGACGGTGGTGACCGTCGAATTGACCCGGCTTCCGGCGCGCGAGCTGGCGCGGCGCGTCGCCGCGCGCGAGCTCGGCGCGGTCGAGGTGGTCGAGGCGCACCTCGAGGCGATCGCGCGGCGCAACCCGGCGCTGAACGCGGTCGTGACCGTCGCGGACGGCGCGGCCCGCGCGGCGGCGCGCGCGCTCGAGGCGCGCATCGCCCGCGGCGAGCCGGCCGGGCCGCTCGCGGGCGTGCCGGTCGGCATCAAGGACGAGACGCCGACCGCGGGCATCCGCACGACCTGGGGCTCGCGGCTGTTCGCGGACCACGTGCCGGCGGCCGACGCCGAGGTGGTCGTGCGGCTCAAGCGCGCCGGGGCGATCGTCATCGGCAAGACCAACCTGCCCGAGTTTGCGATCGGCACCGACACGACGAACGCCGTCTTCGGCGCGACGCGCAATCCCTGGGATGGCGCGCTCAGCGCGGGCGGGTCGACCGGCGGCGGCGCGGCGGCGCGCGGCGGCGGGCTGGTCGCCCTCGCCGCCGGCGCCGGGGTGGGGGGGGGGGGGGCCCTGCAGGGCGGCCGGGGCGGGCGGGGCGGCCGCGGCCCGACGG
>JAHDYJ010000032.1:22290-28822 GCA_023383795.1 Burkholderiales bacterium
TCGCGCTCGCCGAGGGCAGCGACTTCGGCGGGTCGCTGCGCGTGCCGGCGGCGTTCTGCGGCGTGGTCGGCCTGCGCACGACGCCGGGGCTCGTGCCGCGGGTGCCCTCGGCGATGCCCTTCCACGACCAGAACGTCGGCGGTCCGATGGCGCGCGACGCCGAGGACTGCGCGCTGATGCTCGACGCGCTCGTCGGCCTCGCGCCCGACTCGCCGCTCTCGCGCGTGCCGCCGTGGCCGAGCGCGTTCGACGCGGTGCGCCGGACCGAGGACGCGCGCGGGCTGCGCATCGCCTACTGCGCGGACATCGCGGGCATCGGCGTCGACCCCGAGATCGAGGGCGCGTGCCGCGCGGCCGCGGCGGGTCTCGCCGGCGAGGGCGCGACGGTCGAGGAGGTCGCGTTCGATGCCGGCGGCGCCCGCGACGCGTTCACCACGTTGCGCGCGCTCGTGCTCCTCGGGACCTACCTCGAGCGCCTCGACTGGCTGGAGGACCTCGATCCGAACCTCGCGGGCAACATCCGCGCCGGGCTCGAAGTCGCCGGCCTGGACGTGGCGCGCGCCGAGCGCGACCGCGCTGCGCTCTGGCGACGCTTCCGCAGGCTGTTCGAGCGCTTCGATCTCCTGCTGACGCCGACCGTGCCGGTGCCGCCGTTCCCGGTCGAGGGTGGCCCGCCGGCGGAGATCGCCGGGCGGCGCCTCGCAAGCTACATCGACTGGGTCGCGCCCACTTTCGTCGTCTCGCTCGCGACGCTGCCCGCGGCGAGCGTGCCGGCCGGCGCGAGCGCGCGCGGGCTGCCGATCGGGCTGCAGATCGTCGGGCCGCAATTCGCCGAGCCGCGCATCCTCGCCTGCGCCCGGCTGGTGACGCGCGCGCATCCGCCCGGCGCGCCGCCTGGCGCGTAGAAGTCAAGGAGACCACGCATGGCGTCCGCCACCCGGATCATCCGCGGCGCGTACCGCGACTCGATCGCGCTGATGCGGCTCTCCGCCGCGATCGCGGAGCTCCCCGGCGTCGAGCAGGCCTCGCTCGTCATGGCGACGCCCGCCAACCTGGATCTGCTGCGCGAGGCCGGGCTGCTCGAGGGCGCGGTCGACGCCCGCCCGAGCGACGTCCTGATCGCGGTGCGCGGCAAGGGCGACAAGGCGCTCGCCGCCGCCTTCGATGCGGCCGAGCGCGGGCTCGCCGAGAGCGCGGCCGCGGCGACGGGCGGCGGCGCGCCCGGCGCGATCGCGCCCCGCTCGGCGGAGATGGCGCTCGCAGCCGCGCCGCGGTCGAATCTCGCGCTGGTCTCGGTGCCGGGCGAGTACGCCGCGGCCGAGGCGACGAAGGCGCTCAGGCTCGGCCTGCACGTCATGCTCTTCAGCGACAACGTGCCGCTCGCCGACGAGATCGCATTGAAGGCGCTCGCGCGCGAGCGCGGCCTGCTCGTGATGGGGCCGGACTGCGGCACCGCGATCGTGAACGGCGTCCCGCTCGGATTCGCCAACGTCGTGCGCCGCGGGGCGATCGGCTGCATCGGCGCTTCCGGCACCGGGCTGCAACAGGTCACTTGCCTGATCGATCGGGCCGGGCAGGGGGTCTCGCACGCGATCGGCACCGGCGGGCGCGATCTCGCGGCCGAGGTCGGCGGCGCGACGACGCTCGCCGCGCTCGCGATGCTCGGCGCCGACCCGGCGACGCGCGTGATCGTTCTGGTGTCGAAGCCGCCGGCGCCGGGGGTCGCGCGGACGGTCCTCGCCGCGGCGCGCGTGGCCGGGAAGCCGGTGGTCGCCTGCTTCGTCGGCGCGGAGGCGCGCGCGGCGCCGGAGCGCAACGTCCATCACGCGCCGACGCTCGCCGACGCTGCGCGCGTCGCCGCGGCGCTCGCCGCCGGGCGCAAGCCCGCGACGAGTGCGCGCTGGCGCGCGCCCGCGCGGCTGCCGCGAACGGCGGCCGGGCAGCGCTACGTGCGCGCGCTCTACAGCGGCGGCACGTTCGCGTACGAGGCGTCGCATCTTCTCGGTGCACTGCTCGGCGAGGTGCGCTCGAACGCGCCGGTGCGCAAGGAGCTCGCGCTCGCCGACCCGTGGGCGAGCGTCGGGCACACGGTCGTCGATCTCGGCGCCGACGAGTTCACGCGCGGGCGTGCGCACCCGATGATCGACCATCGGCTGCGCAACGAGCGCCTCGTGCGCGAGGCGGCGGACCCGGAAGTCGCGGTGCTCCTGTTCGACGTCGTGCTCGGTCACGGCAGCCACGCCGATCCGGCGCTCGCGATCGCACCCGCGCTACGCGCGGCGCGCGCCGCCGCCGCGAAGCGCCGGCAGCCGCTCGCGCTGGTCGGGTTCGTGTGCGGGACCGCGGGCGACCCGCAGGGCCTCGAGCGCCAGACGTGCGCGCTCGCCGAGGCGGGCGTCATCCTCGGCGCGAGCAATGCCGAGGCGGTGCGCATCGCCGCCGCGATCGCGCGGGGCGCGGCCGCGGGCGTAGCGGCCTCGACGCGGGGCGCGCGCAAGCGGCCGCCGCGGAAGGCGAGCGCCGCGAGGCGCGCCGCAACGCGCAAGGGAGGCAAGCGATGAGCAGCCTGATCGATCGCGAGCTCGCGGTCGTCAACGTCGGGCTCGATGCGTTCGCCGACGCGGTCGCAGCCGCCGGCGCCCCGGTCGTCCGCGTCCAATGGAGCCCGCCCGCGGACGGCGATCCGGAGGCGGTCGCCGCGCTCGCGCGCCTGGTCGCCGATCCCGCGGTCGAGGCGGCGAACCGCACCGCGTTCGCCGCCTACCTCGAGGCCGAGCCCGTGCTCGAGGGAATTGCGCTCGCGCGCGAGGCGATCCCGGGCATGACCGAGCGCACGATCCTGCATTCGGGACCGCCGGTCGCATGGAAGGACATGGCCGGCCCGATGCAGGGCGCGGTGATCGGCGCAGCGCTGCTCGAGGGCTGGGCGGCGGACGAAGCCGGCGCGCGCGCGCTCGCCGGGCGCGGCGAGATCCGGTTCGCGCCGTGCCACCACCACGACGCGGTCGGGCCGATGGCCGGCATCGTCTGCCCGTCGATGCCGGTGTGGGTCGTGCGTAACGCGCGCCACGGCAACCGCGCCTACAGCACGCTGAACGAGGGGCTCGGCAAGGTGCTGCGCTACGGCGCGAACAGTCCCGAGGTGCTCGACCGGCTGCGCTGGATGGCGGACAAGCTCGCACCGGCGCTCGCCGCCGGCCTCGCCAGGACCGGGCCGATCGAGCTCAAGCCCCTGATCGGGCGCGCGCTGCACATGGGCGACGAGATGCACAACCGCAACGTCGCGGCGACCGGCCTCCTCCTGAAGCGGCTCGTCGCGGGCGTCCTGCGCTCCGCAATCCCGGCGCACGAGGCCGCCGCGGCGCTCGAGTTCGTGGTCGGCAACGACTTCTTCTTCCTCAACCCCGGCATGGCGGCGTGCAAGTGCATGCTCGACGCGGCGCGCGGCGTGCCGGGCTCGAGCATGGTGACGACGATGGCGCGCAACGGCGTCGAGTTCGGCATCCGCGTGAGCGGGACCGGCGACGCGTGGTTCACCGCTCCGGCGCCGGTCGTCGACGGCCTCTTCTTTTCCGGGTTTACCCGCGCCGACGCCGCGCGTGACATCGGTGACAGCGCGATCACCGAGACCGCCGGACTCGGCGGCTTCGCGATGGCCGCGGCGCCCGCGATCGTGCAATTCGTCGGCGGCACGCCCGAGCTCGCGCTCGCGAACACGCTGGAGATGCGGCACGTCACGGTCGGGCGGAATCCCGCGTTCACGATCCCGCAGCTCGGCTTCGCCGGCACGCCGGCCGGCATCGACGTGCGCAAGGTGGTGGACACCGGCATCCGGCCGGTCATCAATACCGGCATCGCGCACCGCGCGCCGGGCGTCGGGCAGGTCGGCGCCGGACTCACGCGCGCGCCGGCGGCGTGCTTCGCCAAGGCGCTGGTCGCGCTCGCGCGCGCGGCCTGACGCGCTCAGGCCGGCGCGCGGCCGGGCGGATCGGGCGCGACGCGCTCGGCCTCGTCCGGGGCGCGCCCTTTCTCCGGCGCGCCCCAGTCGATCGCGCGATAGTCGAAGCCCTCGGGCAGCGGCTTCACCACCTCGAAGTACGGCGAGATGTCGAAATCGCGCGGCGCGAACAGGCTGTAGTGCCGGATGTGGTAGATCTCGCGGTAGCTGTACGCCGCCGCCGGGTCGTCGGACCACTCGCGCGTCACCTCCGGCAGGATCGGGTAGCGCACCGACTGGAACGCCTGCGCGATCAGCGTCGAGCAGATCGCGCGCGTCGGGTCGCCGCTGCCGAGCGCGAGCATGCGCCGGCGCAGCCGCGTCGGGACCGGCGGGATGGGCAGGAGGTAGCGCGCGAGGTCGACGACGTTCTTCAGGTCGTAGTGATGGCCGAGCCGCGCGACGGCGTACTCGACCACCCGCCGCCGGTCCGTGTCGCTCAAGCCCACGGCCCGGCAGATGCGCGTATGCATCCGGTCGTACGCGGCGAGCGGCCGCGCGCGCACGCCCTCGGCGAGGTCGGCCTCGATCAGGACGTTCGGGAGCTGCCACGACGGCACGGGCCCGAGCGCATCGCCGACGTACAGCGCGGCGTGCGACCAGGTGGATTGCGTCAGGTACTTGATCGCGACGCTCACGCGGGTGTCGCCCTCGACCAGCAGCACGTCGGCCGGGCGCAGCGCGGCGGCGAGCGCCGCCGGGCCGACGGTTGCGACTTGCGAGTTGCGCCGGATCCGCTTCGTCAGGAACCGCGCCAGCCGGTGGCCGGCGTAGTCGGCGAGCCAGCCCATCGATGTCTCCTTCACGCCCGCACCCGTAATGGTACGGCGGTGCGCGCCCGAGGGATGCGACCGGGCTAGGGCACGGGCGTAGGCGTCGGCAGGGCGCGCCCGCGGGCGGCGAGCGCCGCGCGCAACCGGTCGGGATAGTCGGAGATGATGCCGTCGACGCCGAGGTCGAGCAGGCGCTCGATGTCGGCCGGCGCGTTTGCGGTCCATGGGATCACGGCGAGGCCGAGCCGGTGCGCCTCGGCGACGAGCGCCGGCGTGAGCTCCGCGTGGCCGGGCGACCAGATCGCGCCGCCCGCCGCCTTCACCATCGCCGGCACCGAGCCGTGATCGCGCGGCCGCAGGCCGGCGGTCCACGGCGATGCGCGGTCGCCGGGGCCGATCGTGTCCGCGGTGCTGAGATAGACGGTCGCGATCTCCGGCGCCTCGGCCTGGACCGCCCGCAGCGTGCGCCAGTCGAACGACTGGATGGTGGTGCGCCGCGCCATGCCGCCCGCGCGCACCGCGCGCACGAGCGCGCGCGCGAACGCCTCGGGCCCGAGCGTCTCCTCCGGCCGCGTCGGATCGATCTTGGTCTCGACGTTGAAGCGCACCGTCCGGTTTCCGGCCCGCTCGACGAGCGCGAAGACGTCGGCGAGCCGCGGGATGCGGGCGCCGTCCACCGCCGCCTGGCCAGGGAACCGCTTCGCGTACTCGGAGCCCGGTCGGATGCGACCGACGTCGTAGCGCGCGAGCTCGGCGTAGTCGAGCGAGTGGATCAGCGGACCCGGTCCGTCCAGCCACATCCCGTCCGGCCGACGGGTGATGTCGGGGTTCAGCCGCCGGTCGTGCGAGACGACCACCACGCCGTCGCGCGTCACGCCGCAATCGAGCTCGAGCGTCGTCACGCCGATGGCGAGGGCGCGGGCGAACCCCGGCAGCGTGTTCTCCGGCGCGAGACCGCGCGCGCCGCGATGGCCCTGCAGGTCGAACGCAGCGCCGTCGGTCATCGCGAGCGTCGCGGCTGCGAGCAGGATCGCGCGGCGCAGGCGGGCGAACGCCATGCGTTAGAATCGGCCGGTCGGCGCGCCGCGGGCGCGCCGGCGCGCCGCGAGGCGCTTGCCCGGGCACGTGCCCGGATCGTCACGCTGCATCGTTGCCGCACGATGACTGCCGCATGCTGAAGGTCTACTCGATCGACGGGATCACGCCGGTGGTGGATCCTACCGCGTTCGTGCATCCCTCGGCGGTGCTGATCGGCGACGTAATCGTCGGTCCGGGCGCCTACGTCGGCCCCTCGGCCAGCCTGCGCGGCGATTTCGGCCGGCTGGTGATCGGGCGCGGCGCCAACGTCCAGGACTGCTGCATCGTGCACGGCTTCCCGGACAAGGACACCGTGATCGAGGAGGACGGCCACGTCGGCCACGGCGCGGTCATCCACGGCGCGACGGTCAAGCGCAACGGGATGGTCGGCATCCACGCGGTCGTGAACGACAACGCGGTGATCGGCGAGTCGGCGATCGTCGCGGCGCTCGCGTTCGTGAAAGCCGAGACGATCGTGCCGGCGCGCATGCTCGCGGCCGGCATTCCGGCGAAGGTCAGGCGCGCGCTCACCGACGCCGAGCTCGCGTGGAAGATCGACGCCACCCGCCTGTACCAGCAGCTCACCGAGCGCTGCCTCGCGACCATGCGGGAGACCGCCCCGCTCGCGGCGGTGGCGCCCGGCCCGCCCCCGCACCCCCTGCCCCCCCAGAACCCGCCCACCGAC
>JAHDYJ010000032.1:28832-38633 GCA_023383795.1 Burkholderiales bacterium
GCGGCTCCCGGTGCGCAACGTGAAGCCGCTCTCGGAGTACAAGGCGGCGTCCGAACGCGAGCCGGGGGACTCCTGACCGTGCGCGCCAACGCCCGCCGCCGCGGGAGCGCGGCATGACCGCGCCGTTCGCCACGCGGCTGCGCCGCGGCGATACGCTGCTCGGCACGATCGTCACGCTGCCCGCGCTCGAGGTGCCCGAGCTCCTGTCGGCGGCGGGATTCGACTGGCTGTTCGTCGACTGCGAGCACGCGCCGCTCGACTTTCTCGCCGCGCAGTCGCTGCTGCAGGCGGCGCGGGTGCCGTGCGTCGTGCGCGTGCCCGACGGCCACGAGGCGACGCTCAAGAAGGCGCTCGACATCGGCGCCGCCGGGGTCGTGGTGCCGATGGTGACGAGCGCGCAGCAGGCGCGCGCGATCGTGTCGTTCTGCAAGTACCCGCCGCAGGGCACGCGCGGCGTCGGCATCGTGCGCGCGCAGGGCTACGGTGCCGCGTTCCAGGAGTACGTCGCGCAGGCGAACGAGGCGACCGCGGTCATCGTGCAGATCGAGCACATCAGCGCGGTCGAGAACATCGACGCGATCGTCGCCGTACCCGGCGTCGACGCGGTGTTCGTCGGGCCGTACGACCTCTCGGGCAGCATGGACCGGATGGGCGAGGTCGAGCACATCGACGTGCTCGCGGCGATCGAGGGCGTGCGCCTCGCGTGCGAGCGGGCGGCGATGCCGCTCGGCATCTATGTCGGCGGCGCGGCGGCGGCGAAGCAGTACCTGCAGAAGGGGTTCACGCTGGTCGCGGTGGGCATCGACGCGCTGCTGCTCGCGCAGGCGGGGAGGCAGATCGTCCAGTCGCTGCGCTGAAGCGCAGCGACTGGACGAAGATCCCAGTGGTCAGTTGCGTGCCCGGAGACTGCGACCCTCCTACCGACTGCCGACTGCCAACTGCCGACTGCCAACTGCCGACTGCCAACTGCCGACTGACAACTTCCCGGAGGGAAACATGGCGTACGAGAGCATCATCGTCGAGACCCGCGGCCGGGTCGGCCTGGTCACGCTGAACCGGCCGAAGGCGCTGAACGCGCTAAACGACGCGCTGATGGACGAGCTCGGCGCGGCGCTCCTCGCGTTCGACGCCGACGACGCGGTCGGCGCGATCGTCATCACCGGCAGCGAGAAGGCCTTCGCCGCGGGCGCCGACATCGGCGCGATGAAGGACTGGGGCTACATGGAGGTCTACAAGACCGAGTACATCACGCGCAACTGGGAGACGGTGCGCAGAGTGAGGAAGCCCGTGATTGCCGCGGTGGCCGGCTATGCGCTCGGCGGCGGCTGCGAGCTCGCGATGGCCTGCGACATCGTGATCGCCGCGGACAGCGCGAAGTTCGGCCAGCCCGAGATCAAGATCGGCGTCATTCCCGGCGCCGGCGGCACGCAGCGCCTGCCGCGCGCGGTGGGTAAGGCGAAGGCGATGGACCTCTGCCTGACCGCCCGGATGATGGACGCGGCGGAGGCCGAGCGCGCCGGGCTGGTCTCGCGCGTCGTCGCCGCCGACAGGCTGCTCGACGAGGCGCTCGCGTGCGCGGCGACGATCGGGGAGATGTCGCTGCCCTCGGTGATGGCGGTCAAGGAGGCCGTCAACCGCGCCTTCGAGACGCCGCTCGCCGAGGGCGTGCTGTTCGAGCGGCGGATGTTCCACTCGCTCTTCGCGACCGAAGACCAGAAGGAGGGCATGCGGGCGTTCGTGGAGAAGCGCAAGCCGGCGTGGAAGCATCGGTGAGCGGTGAACGGTGAGCAGTGAACGGTGAGCAGCGAGCGGTGCGCGGCGGAGCGGTGACGACGGCGCGCCTTCGGGCATCCGCGACGCGACCTTGGCGCCGGCCGCTGCACTGGTCCGGCTGGTCCGCTCACCGTTCACCGTTCACCGTTCACTCACGTCAGTGACCACCGGTCATCCGCCCGCGCGGCGGGTCATCGCGTGGATGTGCATCGCCCACGTGGTGAGCCTCGCCGGTTTCTCCACGTATCCGGCGCTGCTGCCGGGCCTGCAGGACGAGTGGGGCATGAGCGGCGCCGAAGCGGGGCTGCTCTCGGGCCTCTTCTTCGCCGGCTACATGGTCGCCGTGCCGGTGCTCACCACGCTCACCGATCGCATCGACGCGCGGCGCATCTACTTCGCCTCGACGCTGGCGGCGGCGGCCGGCTCGGCGGGCTTCGGCCTCTTCGCGGACGGCGCGGCGAGCGGCGGGGCGTTCCAGCTGCTGCTGGGCGCGGGCGTCGCCGGCACGTACATGCCGGGCCTGCGTGCGCTCACCGACAACACCGCCGGCAAGGCGCAGGGCCGCGGCATCGCCTTCTACACCGCGATCTTCGGCGTCGGCATGGCCGGCTCGGTGCTGCTCGCGGGCGAGGTCGCCGCGCTCGCCGGATGGCGCGCCGCGTTCCTCGCCTCCGCGCTCGGGCCGCCGCTCGCGGGGGCGATCGTCGTGCGGCTGCTGCCGCCGCGCACGCCGGCGCGCGGCGCGGCGCTGGCGAAGCTGCTCGACTTCCGCCCGGTGCTGCGCAACCGCGCGGCGATGGCGTTCGCGCTCGGCTACGCCGTGCACTGCTGGGAGCTCTTCGGGACGCGATCGTGGCTGGTGGCCTTCCTGACCAGCGCCGAGCGCGCGGGCGGCGGCGCGTGGCTGCTCGGGCCGATCGCGATCACCGCGATCGCGAATACGATCTCGCCGGCGGCGAGCGTCCTCGGCAACGAGCTCGCGATGCGCTCCGGGCGTGCCCGCGTGATCCGCGCGACGATGACCGCCTCGGGCGCGCTCACCTGCGTGCTCGGATTCCTGCTCGGCCTGCCGTGGTACGTGCTGGCTGTGCTCGTCGCGCTGCACATGATCCTCGTCATGGGCGACTCGTCCGCGCTCACGGCCGGCCTCGTCGAGTCGGCCGACCCAGCGACCCGCGGCGCCGCCATGGCGCTGCATTCCACGCTCGGCTTCGGCGCGGGTTTCGTCGCTCCGCTCGCGTTCGGCGCCGTGTACGACGCGGCCGCCGGCGGGGCGCCCGCGGCTGCCTGGGGCGCGGCGTACGCCACGCTGGGCGTCGGCGGGCTGCTCGCGCCGCTCCTGCTGCGCTGGCGGGCGCGCGCGTGAGCGCCGGCGCGGCGCCGGGCGCGGGCGCCCGCGAGGGCCTCCTGCTCGCCGCGCTCGCCGGCGTGCAGTTCAGCCAGATCCTCGACTTCATGATCCTGATGCCGCTCGGCGCGCAGCTGATGCGCCTGTTCGGCATCACGCCGACGCAGTTCGGGCTGCTCGTCTCGGTGTACACGTTCGCGGCCGCGCTGATGGGGTTCATGGCGGCGCTGGTCGTCGACCGGTTCGACCGGCGCACGACGCTCATCGTGCTGTACGCCTGCTTCGGCGCGACCACGCTCGTCGCCGCCACCGCGCAGAGCTACGCCTGGCTGCTCGGCGCGCGCGCCGCGGCGGGGGCGTTCGGCGGCGTGCTCGGCGCCACCGTGTTCGCGATCGTCGGCGACGCGATCCCGGAGGCGCGCCGCGGGCGCGCGCTCGGCGTGGTGATGTCGGCCTTCGCGGTCGCGTCCATCGCCGGCGTGCCGATCGCGCTCTACCTCGCCGGACGCTTCGGCTGGCGCGCGCCGTACTTCATGCTGACCGCGCTCGCGGTCGCGATCTCGGCGTTGATCGCGATCGCCGTGCCGCGCGTGCGCGGCCACGTCGCGTCGGCGCGCGCGCGGCGGCCGCTCGCCGGCCTCGCCGCGGTGTTCGGCCGCGCCAGCCATCGCCGGACGCTCGCGTTCACGGCGCTCGTCACGCTGTCGGGCTTCCTGGTGGTCCCGTTCGTCGCCCCGTACCTGGTGCTGAACGTCGGCGTCTCCGATCGCGACCTTCCGATCGTCTACTTCGTCGGCGGGATCGCGACGTTCTTCTTCGTGCGCCGGGTCGGCGGCATGGCGGACCGGCACGGCCGCCATCCGGTGTTCGCGGCGGTGGCGGCGCTGTCGGCGGTCGGCATCCTGGTCACCACGCACCTGCCGCCGCTGCCGCTCTGGGCGGCCACGATCGCCGCCGTGTACTTCATGGCCACGCTCTCGGGACGGTTCGTGCCCGCCATGGCGATCATCACCTCCGCGGTCGCTCCCGCGGTGCGCGGGAGCTTCATGAGCTTCAACGCCGCGGTGCAGCAGCTCGCGGCCGGCATCGCCTCGTTCGCCGCCAGCACGCTCGTCGGCACCGATGCGGCCGGACGCCTGACGCATTACGGGACGGCCGGCCTCGCCTCGGTGGCGGCGATCGCCGCCGCGATCGCGCTTGCGCGCACGATCCACCGCGCGCCCGGCGCCGAGGGCGGTTGAGGCCAGCCGCCCGCTCGGGCAAACTCGGGCGCATGACGCGCGTCGGCCCACGTGCTGCTGCGATCGAGATCATGCTGCTCGGCCTCGCGATCGCGTGCGCCGCGCCGCCCGCGTCGCATGCCGCCGCCGGCGCGACGGCAAGCATCACCGTCCGCCACGACGGCATGAAGCGCACGGCGCTCGTGCACTATCCCCCGCAGGTCGTCGAGCGACGACCGCTGCCGGTGGTGCTCAACTTCCACGGCGGCGGCGGCAACGCGCTCGCCCAGCAGCGCTACGCCGGAATGGACGCGCTTGCCGACCGCGAGGGCTTCATCGTCGTCTACCCGAACGGCACCGGCATGCTGCAGGACAGCCTGCTCACCTGGAACGCCGGCGCCTGCTGTGGCGTCGCTGCCACGCAGGGCACCGACGACGTGGGCTTCGTCGGCACGCTGCTCGACGAGGTCGCCGCGCGCTTTCCGGTGGACGCCGCGCGCGTGTACGCGACCGGCCTCTCGAACGGCGCGATGATGAGCTACCGGCTCGCCGCCGATCTGTCCGACCGGATCGCGGCGATCGCGCCGGTCGCCGGCGCGAGCGCCATGGCGAAGTTCCGGGCCGCGCGCCCGGTGCCGATCCTGCACATCCACAGCGTGGACGACCTGCGGGCCCTCTACGGCGGCGGGCTCGGACCGCCGTTCCCGTTCACGAACGTCCGCGTCATGCACCGCCCGGTCGAGGCGTCGCTGGCGGAGTGGGCCGCGCACGCCGGTTGCGCCGCGCCGCCGGAGGTCCGCGACCGGCGCAGCGGCGCCGCAGGCACTCCGCGCGCCTCGCACACCGCCATGCTGATCGTCTATCCGGGATGCCGGGACGGCGTGGAGGTGGCGCTCTGGAAGCTGACCGGCGCCGGGCACGTCTGGCCGGGCGGCGAGCGGGACTACCTGCCGCGCCTGCTCGGCCCGGGCACCGACGTGATCGACGCGAACGCCGAGATGTGGCGCTTCTTCCAGCGGCACCGGCTGCCGGCCCGGCGCCGCTAGCGGGTTGTCGAAAGACTGCGCCTTTGCGCGGGAGGGGATATGCAAGACAAGGGGCGAAGCCCCTTGTTCGTTCTGGGGATATACAAGGGACCCCCCCCTTGTTAGCACGACCGGGGTTTGGGTCGCGCGCTCTTTTCCCCGGACGATACTGCGGCGTCGGCTTTCGCGAACAGTGTGCTAGCGGTCTCGACCGGGGCCGGCGCCCCTGCGAAAGCGCGCGCGGGGCGCGCGGCCGCCGAGTAGAATGCCTCCCGGCGGACGAGCCGCGCCGATCTCAGCAGGAGGAACCGGTCGATGGAGAAAATCTGGCTGAAGAGCTATCCGAAGAACGTGCCCGCGGAGATTCGCGCGGATAGCTACCGGTCGGTGGCCCAGGTCTTCGACGAAAGCGTGCGCAAGTACGCGGACAAGCCTGCCTACCACAACATGGGGCACACGATCACCTTCGGCGAGCTCGACAAGTACGCGCGCGACTTCGGCGCCTGGCTCCAGGCGCAGGGGCTCGCGAAGGGCACGCGGGTCGCGATCATGATGCCGAACGTGCTGCAGTACCCGATCTGCATCTTCGGCGCGCTGCGCGCGGGCTACACGGTGGTGAACGTCAACCCGCTCTACACGCCGCGGGAGCTCGAGCACCAGCTGAAGGACTCCGGCGCCGAGGTGATCGTCATCCTCGAGAACTTCGCGGCGACGCTCCAGCAGGTGCTGGCGAGCACGCCGGTCAAGCGTGTGGTGCTCGCCGCACTCGGCGACCTGCTCGGCTTCAAGGGCACGATCGTCAACCTCGTGGTGCGGCACGTGAAGAAGATGGTGCCCGCCTTCTCGCTCCCCGCCGCGATCCGGTTCAACGTCGCGCTCGCGCAGGGCGCCCAGCACGAGCTCAAGCCCGTCGACATCGGGCCCGACGATATCGCGTTCCTGCAGTACACCGGCGGCACGACCGGGGTCGCGAAGGGCGCGATGCTCCTGCACCGGAACATCGTCGCGAACCTGGAGCAGGTGTCGGCCTGGTTCAAGCCGTACCTCGGCGACGAGAGCATCGTCGTCATCGCGCCGCTGCCGCTCTACCATATCTTCGCGCTGACGGCGAACTGCCTGACGTTCATGAAGCTCGGCGGCTGCAACGTGCTGATCACCAACCCGCGCGACATCCCCGCGTTCGTCAAGGAGCTCGCCAAGCACAAGTTCAACGCCATCACCGGCGTGAACACGCTCTTCAACGCGCTGCTGAACAACCCCGAGTTCGCGAAGCTCGACTTCTCGCACCTCAGGTTCGCGATCGGCGGCGGCATGGCCGTCCAGCAGGCGGTCGCGGAGCGCTGGAAGAAGCTCACCGGCCACGTGCTGGTCGAGGGCTACGGGCTCACCGAGACCTCGCCGGTCGCGACCGCCAACCCTCTCGACCTCGCCGAATGGAACGGCTCGATCGGCCTGCCGGTGCCCTCGACCGAGATCGCGGTTAAGGGCGACGACGGCAAGATCCGGCCGGTGGGCGAGGTGGGCGAGATCTGCATCCGCGGACCGCAGGTGATGAAGGGCTACTGGCAGCGCCCGGAGGACACCGCGAAGGCGATCGACGCGCAGGGCTTCTTCGCCACCGGCGACATCGGCTACATGGACGAGCAGGGGTACGTGCGCATCGTCGACCGCAAGAAGGACATGGTGCTCGTGTCCGGCTTCAACGTCTATCCGAACGAGGTGGAGAACGTGGTCGCGATGCATCCGGGCGTGCTCGAGTGCGCGGTGATCGGCGTGCCCGACGAGAAGTCCGGCGAGGTGGTCAAGCTCTTCATCGTCAAGAAGGATCCGGCGCTGACCGAGGCCGACGTGCGCAAGCACTGCGAGCAGCATCTGACCGGCTACAAGCGGCCGCGCTACATCGAGTTCCGCGACGAGCTGCCGAAGACCAACGTCGGCAAGATCCTGCGCCGCGCACTGCGCGACGAGGAGGTCGCGAAGCGCAAGAAGGCGGCCTGAGCGCCGAAGGGCGATGGGCAGGGAGTGAATTGCGCGGCGCCGGCGTCCATCACCCACCACGCATCGCCCATCACCCGTGACCCCCGACCGCGCGCTCCGCGGCGCGGCCCTGCTCGGCGTCTCGGTGCTGGTGTGGGGCGCGACGTTCCCGATCGCCAAGGACGCGGTGACGCTGGTCGATCCGTACTGGCTTACCGCGATGCGCTACGCGGTGGTGGCGCCGTGCTTCGCCGCGATCCTGTGGGCCGTCGAGGGGCGCGGTGCGCTCGCCTACGACGGCCGTCTCGCGCTCGCCGCGACGCTCGGCTGCTTCGGGTTCGCGGGCTTCAACCTGTTCACGTTCGCCGGCATGCAGTACACGGCGCCGGAGCACGCCGCGATCATCACCGCGCTGCAGGCGCCGCTCACCGCGCTCGCGCACTGGGCGTGGCGCGGCGCGCGGCCGGCGCGCTTCACGCTCGGCTGCGTGGCGCTCGCCTTCACCGGCGTGCTGCTCGTGGTCACCAAGGGCGACCTTCCGGCGGCGCTCGCCGCCGGCTCGCTCCGGGGCGATGCGCTCGTCTTTCTCGGCTCGGCGAGCTGGGTGGTCTACGTCCTCGGCGTGGTCAAGTTCGCCGGCTGGAGTCCGCTGCGCTACACGGCGCTCACCTGTCTGCCGGCGAGCCTCGGCATCGCGATCGTCGCGCTCGCGGCAACCGGCCTCGGTATCGTCGGGGTGCCGCGCGGCGAGACGCTCGCGGCGGTCGGATGGCAGATCACCTATCTGACGGTCTTCAGCGCACTCGTCGGCGTGCTGACCTGGAACGCCGGCATCCGCGCGCTCGGGCCGCTCAACGCTGTGCTGCTCGGCAACCTGATCCCGGTGGTCACGTTCGCGATCCGGCTCGCGCAAGGCCACCGGTTCGCCGCGATCGAGGTCGCCGGGGCGGCGCTCGTGATCGGCGCGCTGGCGGTGAACAACTTCTACGTGCGGCGCGCGCTGCGCGCGGCGCCTGCTGCCGAAACCTGATATAAGTTGACCATAAGGTTAAGATCCGCGCAGGGAGGGACGAATGCTCTACGAGCTGCACGAGCTGCAGCACGCGATGCTCGCGCCGTGGCACGCGCTCGCGCACATGAACCGCGAGCTCTTCACGCATCCGTTCAGCCCGCTGTCCTACCTGCCGGTCTCCGAGCGCGTCGCGGCGTCGGCCGACCTGATGCACCGCCTCACGCGCCGGTACGAGAAGCCGGAGTTCAGGCTGCATCACACGGTGGTCAAGGGCGCCGAGGTGGCGGTGACCGAGCGCGTCGCGATCGCGAAGCCGTTCTGCCGGCTGCTGCACTTCGAGCGCGCCGTCCGGCGCCGCGATCCCAAGGTGCTGCTGGTGGCGCCGCTTTCCGGGCACTTCGCGACGCTGCTGCGCGACACCGTGCGCGCGCTCCTGCCCGAGCACGACGTGTACATCACCGACTGGGTGGACGCGCGCCTGGTGCCGCTCGCCGACGGCGCGTTTCATCTCGACGACTACGTCGACTACGTGCGCGAGTTCGTCCGCTACCTCGGCCCGGACCACGTGCACGTCGTCGCGGTCTGCCAGCCGACGGTTCCGGTGCTCGGCGCGGTGGCGCTGATGGCCGCCGCGGGCGAGGCGGTTGCGCCGCGGACCATGACCATGATGGGCGGCCCGATCGACGCGCGCCGCAGCCCGACCGCGGTGAACGGCCTGGCGACCAAGAAGCCGCTCGCCTGGTTCGATCGTGCGCTGATCCAGCGCGTGCCGGCCAAATACCCGGGCTTCATGCGCCGCGTCTATCCCGGCTTCCTGCAGTGGCTCGGCTTCGTCGCGATGAACGGGACGCGCCACGCCGACGCCCACTGGGACTATTACAACCATCTGATCGAGGGCGACGGCGACAGCGCCGCGGCGCACCGCCGGTTCTACGACGAGTACAACGCGGTGCTCGACATGCCCGCCGAGTACTACCTGGACACCATCGCCACGGTGTTCCAGCGCTTCGACCTGCCCGAGGGGCGCTGGCGGGTGCGCGGCGAGCCGGTGCGGCCGGCCGCCATCACCCGAACGGCGCTGCTCACGATCGAGGGCGAGCTCGACGACATCTCGGGCGCCGGCCAGACCGAGGCCGCGCACGCGCTGTGCACCGGCATCCCCGAGCGGCGCAGCGAGCACTATCTCGCGCCCGGCGTCGGGCATTACGGCATCTTCAGCGGCCGCAAGTGGCGCGAGCTGATCGCGCCGCGCGTGCGCGACTTCATCCGCAAGTACAGCCAGTAGATCCGCAAGCGGGGTCCGCGGTCCGCCCCGCGATCCCCCACCGGTCCCCGGGCAAGACCCGCGGGAGCGAGGCCTTGCGGAGCTTCCCTAGCCCGGATTTCTCACGGGGCCGCCCCGGTTGTCACGGAAAGTCATGCTTGAACAGGGCAGTGAACGAGCTT
>JAHDYJ010000199.1 GCA_023383795.1 Burkholderiales bacterium
GCGCGCGAGATCGCGCTGTTCCGGCAGGGCAAGTTCCGCGACGTCAAGCTCGCGCGGCAGCAGGCGGCCAAGCTCGAGAACATGTTCGAGCAGATGGGCGAAGGCGAGGCGAAGATCCTCCCGCTCCTGATCAAGGCCGACGTGCAGGGCTCGCAGGAGGCGCTGGTGCATGCGCTCTCGCGGCTGTCGACCGAGGAGGTCAAGGTGAACGTGATCCACGCCGCGGTCGGCGGGATCACCGAATCGGACGTGAACCTCGCGCTCGCGTCGAAGGCGGTGATCATCGGCTTCAACACACGCGCCGACGCGGCCGCGCGCAAGCTCGCCGAGAGCGCGGGCGTGGACATCCGCTACTACAACATCATCTACGACGCGGTCGACGAGGTGAAGGCCGCGCTCTCCGGCATGCTCGCGCCGGAGAAGAAGGAGAACGTGCTCGGCCTGGTCGAGATCCGGCAGGTCTTCCGCATCTCCAGGGTCGGGACGGTGGCCGGTTGCTACGTGCTCGAGGGGCTCGTCCGGCGCAACGCCCGCGTGCGGGTGCTGCGCGACAACGTGGTGATCCACGACGGCGAGCTCGACTCGCTGAAGCGCTTCAAGGACGACGTGCGCGAGGTCAAGTCCGGCTTCGAGTGCGGTCTGTCGCTGAAGAACTTCGACGACATCAAGATCGGCGACCAGCTCGAGATCTACGAGGTCCAGGAAGTCGCCCGGACGCTCTAGCCGGCCTCGCCCGCCGGAGGGGATATGCAAGGGGCAAGCCCCTGGCAGACCCTCTCTTTCGCGAGCGCATTCGCATTTCGAGATGGGTTCTAGTGAGCCTGTGAGAACCACGCCCAGAACGCGGCGCGTCGCCGACCAGATCCAGCGCGAGCTCGCCGAGATCCTCCGCGAGGAGCTGAAGGACCCGCGCGTGCACATGGTGACGCTCACCGGGGTCGAGGTGAGCACCGATCTCGCGCACGCCAGGATCTACTTCAGCACGCTCGGCGACGCCGCGGCGCTCGAGGAGACCGCGGCCGGCCTGCGGCGCGCCGCCGGGTTCCTGCGCTCCGCGCTCGGCCGCCGGATGCGCATCCACAGCATCCCGGAGCTCACGTTCGTGCACGACGCCACGGTCGAGCAGGGCGTGCGGCTCTCGCGCCTGATCGACGAGGCGGTCGCCGGGCGCGACGACGGCGAGTAGGCCGCGAGTGCGATGGCGAGGGGCGTACGGTCGCGCGGCAGCGGGCGGCGCGACGTGCACGGCGTCCTGCTGCTCGACAAGGCCGCGGGGATGTCGTCGAACCGCGCCGTGCAGGCCGTCAAGCGCCTGTACGCGGCGCTGCGCGCCGGCCACACGGGTACGCTCGACCCGCTCGCCACCGGCCTGCTGGTGGTCGCGCTCGGCGAGGCGACGAAGTTCGCCGGCGGCCTGCTCGACGCCGACAAGGGCTACGCGGCGACGATCCGCCTCGGCGTGACCACCACGACCGGCGACGCGGAAGGCGAGGTGCTCGAGACGCGCTTGCCGCAGGCGTCCCGCGCGGACGTCGAGGGGGTGTTGCGCGGGTTCATCGGCGAGATCGAACAGGTGCCGCCGATGCACTCCGCCCTGAAGAAGGACGGCCGGCCGCTCTACGCCTACGCGCGTGCCGGCGAAACGGTCGAGCGGCAGCCGCGGCGGGTGACCGTGCATGCGCTCGAGCTCGCCGCGTTCGACGGGCGCGACCTGCGGGTCCATGCGCGCGTCGGGAAGGGCACCTACATCCGGACCCTCGCGGAGGACATCGGGCGCCGTCTGGGGTGCGGCGCCCACCTGGCCGAGCTCCGGCGCACCTGCGTCGGGCGCTTCGGGGTCGACGAGGCGGTCACGCTGGAGGCCATCGAGGGTGCCGACCCGGCGGCGCGCGCCCGACTGCTACGCCCGGTCGACGCGATGCTCGCCGGCTTGCCCGAGGTGGTGCTCGACCGGGAAGGCGCCGGGCGCTTCGTCCGCGGTCAGGCGGCCGCCCTGGCGGCGGCGGACGCGCCGGAGACTCCGGCCGCGGGGTCGGTACGGGTCTACGGGCCGGAGCGGGCGTTTCTCGGCCGCGGCGCGCGCGTCGGCCGAACCGTACGGCCCGAGCGCGTCGTCGCGGCGGGCGACGGCGGCGCGCCTTGTGGTACCCCTTGAGCGGAGTGTAAAATAGCGAGTTTTCGAGAAGAGCCGAGTGCACAGGAAATGCCGACAACCACCGCCGAGAAGGCGAAGATCATCGACGCGCACCAGCGCAAGCCGGGCGACACCGGCTCACCCGAGGTCCAGATCGCGTTGCTCACGGCGCGCATCAACGGCCTCGCCGACCACTTCAAGGCCCACGTCAAGGATCACCACTCGCGACGCGGCCTGCTCAAGATGGTGAGCCAGCGGCGCCGGATGCTGGACTACCTGAAGCGCACGGACCTCGAGAACTACCGCAAGCTGATCGAGCAGCTTGGACTGCGCAAGTGACCTCGCCAACGCCCACACGGCCCAGCCGGTGGGCGTTTTGACGAACAGTACTTCCCTCCCGCTTCCCGCCGCTGGAATCGCGAACCCGGCACGCGCCGGCATCCGCCGCGGCGGGCTCTGAGCAAAGGAGCTGGCGTTGAATCCCATTCGCAAGACTTTCACCTACGGCGCACACACGGTGACGCTGGAAACGGGCGAGATCGCCCGGCAGGCGACCGGCGCGGTCCTGGTCACCATGGACGACACGGTGGTGCTCTGCACCGTCGTCGGATCGAAGGCGCCGCGTCCCGGCGCCGACTTCCTTCCGCTCACGGTCGACTACGTCGAGAAGGCCTACGCCGCGGGTCGCATCCCGGGCGGTTTCTTCAAGCGCGAGGGGCGGCCCTCCGAGAAGGAGACGCTGACCTCGCGTCTGATCGACCGCCCGATCCGGCCGCTCTTTCCCGACGGCTTCTACCACGAGGTGCAGGTCGTCGCGACCGTGATGTCGCTGAACCCCGAGATCGATCCCGACATCCCGGCGATGATCGGCGTGTCGGCGGCGTTGACCCTGTCCGGAATTCCGTTCAACGGGCCGATCGGCGCGGGGCGCGTCGGCTACGTCAACGGCGAGTACGTCCTCAACCCGACGGCCACCCAGCTCCGCGAGAGCAGGCTCAACCTGGTCGTGGCGGGGACCGAGCACGCCGTGCTGATGGTGGAGTCCGAGGCGCAGGAGCTCGCCGAGGAAGTGATGCTCGGCGCGGTCGTGTTCGGGCACCAGCAGATGCAGACGGCGATCCAGGCGGTCCTCGAGCTCGCCGACCAGGCCGGCAAGCCCGCATGGGACTGGCAGGCGCCGCAGAAGGACGACGCGCTCGAGACACGCATCGTCGAGATGGCCGAAGCCGACCTGCGGGCGGCTTTCGAGGTGAAACAGAAGCAGGTGCGCAGCCAGCGCCTGGCCGAGATCGAGAAACGCGTCCTGGAAGCGATCGTCCAGGGCGACGCCCCGCCCGACGTCAACGTCGTCAAGGACGTCCTGTTCAACGTGCAGGCGAAGATCGTCCGCTCGCAGATCCTCGACGGCGAGCCGCGCATCGACGGCCGCGACACGCGCACGGTGCGTCCGATCACGATCCGCGCCGGCGTGCTGCCGCGCGCGCACGGCTCGGCGCTCTTCACGCGCGGCGAGACGCAGGCGCTGGTCACCGCCACGCTCGGCACCGGCCGCGACGAGCAGATCATCGACGCGCTCGCCGGCGAGTACCGCGAGCGGTTCATGCTCCACTACAACATGCCGCCCTACGCGACCGGCGAGACCGGGCGGATGGGCGCGCCGAAGCGGCGCGAGGTCGGCCACGGCCGGCTCGCGAAGCGCGCGCTCGCCGCGGTGCTCCCGACCGCGGAGGAGTTCGCCTACTCGATCCGCGTCGTCTCCGAGGTCACCGAGTCGAACGGATCGAGCTCGATGGCCTCGGTGTGCGGCGGCAGCCTCGCGCTGATGGACGCGGGCGTCCCGCTCAAGGCGCACGTCGCCGGGATCGCGATGGGCCTGATCAAGGAGGGCAACCGCTTCGCGGTGCTCACCGACATCCTCGGCGACGAGGACCACCTCGGCGACATGGACTTCAAGGTGGCC
>JAHDYJ010000200.1:0-2304 GCA_023383795.1 Burkholderiales bacterium
TCGGCCGCGCCCGAGCGCCAGCTCTCGGTCGCCGAGATCGGCGAGAAATACGGCATCTCCAGCCACCACCTCGCCAAGGTCATGCACGTGCTCGGCCGCGCCGGCGTGGTGCGGGCGGTGCGCGGCGCGCACGGCGGCTACCAGTTCAGCGGAAATCCGCGGCGCGTCACGCTGCTCGACGTGATCCAGCTGTTCGAGCCGCTCGGCGCCGACGGCGAGACGCTCGTCGGCGAGGCGACCGAAGAGGGACGCGCGCTGCGCCGCGTGCTCGGCGAGGTCGACGACATCGCCCGCGCGACGCTCGGCTCGATCACGCTCGCGACCATGCACAAGATCGTGGAGCGCAAGCAGCCCGCGAGGCCGGAGCGGAAGGCCGCCCACGCCGGCCGGCGCTGACGCGGGCGCAACCTCGCAGACGCCGCAGGGTGGGTCGATCCTACCGCGTCACAAGTCGCGATCGGACCACAAACTCCGCGTCATCCCGGCCGAGCGAAGCGAGAGCCGGGATGATGCCGCAGTTGACCGTGACGCGGTAGGATCAACCCGCCCTACGATTCGGAGTTCTTGACGCAGGTTAAGTCGGCCTTGCGGGCCTGCGCGTATGTTCAATCGATGCGCGACCATTGAAGGGGCACGCCATGAGCCTTGCCGTCGAGACCACCGCGGCGCCGGCCGCCGCGTCGCTGAAGGATGCGAGCTTCGCCTGGGACGACCCGCTCGACCTCGAGGGGGAGCTCGGCGAGGAAGAGCGTCTGGTGCGCGATACGGCCCAGGCCTATGCGCAGGACCGGCTGATGCCGCGCGTGACGGCGGCGTTCCGGGAGGAGAGCTTCGACCGCGCGATCATGCGCGAGATGGGCGAGCTCGGGCTGCTCGGGCCGACCATCCCCGAGCTCTATGGCGGGGCCGGCCTCGGCTACGTCGCCTACGGCCTGATCGCGCGCGAGGTCGAACGCGTCGATTCCGGCTACCGCTCGGCGATGTCGGTGCAGTCCTCCCTGGTGATGCATCCGATCTACGCCTATGGCAGCGAGGCGCAGCGCGCACGCTACCTGCCCGCGCTCGCGCGTGGCGATCTCGTCGGCTGCTTCGGCCTCACCGAGCCCGACCACGGCTCGGATCCGGGCTCGATGACGACCCGGGCGAACCGCGTGCCGGGGGGCTACCGCCTGACCGGCGCCAAGATGTGGATCACCAACGCGCCGATCGCGGACGTCGCGATCGTCTGGGCGAAGCTCGACGGCGTCATCCGCGGCTTCATCGTCGAGCGCGGCGTCAAGGGTTTCGAGACGCCGCAGATCCACGGCAAGCTGTCGCTGCGCGCTTCGGTGACCGGCGAGATCGTCCTCGACGGCGCCGTGGTGCCGGAGGACGCGCTGCTGCCGAACGTCCGCGGCCTGTCGGGCCCGTTCGGCTGCCTCAACAACGCACGCTACGGCATCGCCTGGGGCGCGCTCGGCGCGGCCGAGTTCTGCTGGCACCGCGCCCGCCAATACGTGCTCGAGCGCCGCCAGTTCGGCCGCCCGCTCGCCGCCAACCAGCTCGTCCAGAGGAAACTCGCCGACATGCAGACCGAGATCGCGCTCGGCCTGCACGCGACGCTGCGCCTTGGCCGCCTGCTCGAGGCCGGCACGGCGGCGCCGCCCGCGATCTCGATGCTCAAGCGCAACAATTGCGGCAAGGCGCTCGACATCGCGCGCGTGGCGCGTGACATGCACGGCGGCAACGGCATTTCCGAAGAGTACCATGTCATGCGCGTGCTGATGAACCTCGAGACCGTGAACACCTACGAGGGCACCCACGACGTGCACGCGCTGATCCTCGGCCGCGCCATGACGGGGCTGCAGGCGTTCTTCTGACGTCGACGCGCCGGCGTCGAAGTCGTGCCGACTTGATCTTGGTCAGGAACGGCACGGCGGGCGCGTGATACGCGTTCGAAAAAATAGCATTCCTGTACTGAAATGCACGTTACAGCCGTCTGCGGGCGAAAGAGGATCCAGCCATGCAGAGCCATACGGTCGAGATCGATGCCGGCACGGAGCCGGCGACCCTGCGGTTCGCGGCGCGCTTCAACGTCGCGGTTCCGTTCATCGATCGGCACCTCGCCGAAGATCGCGGCGCCAAGATCGCGATCCACACGCGCGAGCGCGACGTCAGCTATGCGGAGCTCGCCGCAGACGTGAACCGCGCGGCGCGTGCGCTCGCGCGCCTCGGGCTGCGGGCCGGCGACCGCGTGCTGATGGTCGTGAAGGACTGTCCGGCTTTCTTCCACGTGTTCTTCGGCGCGATCAAGGCCGGCTTCGT
>JAHDYJ010000200.1:2404-4023 GCA_023383795.1 Burkholderiales bacterium
TGCTTCTGGCTCTACTCGTCGGGATCGACCGGGCAGCCGAAGGCCGCCGTGCACCGCCATCGCGACATGGTGGTCACGAGCCAGCGCTACGGCGTCGAGACGCTCGGCCTCGGCGAGGACGACATCTGCTATTCCGAGGCGAAGCTGTTCTTCGCCTACGGCCTCGGCAACAACATGACCTTTCCGCTCTGGATCGGCGGCACCGCTGTGCTCAATGAGGAGCGGCCGGGACCGGCGTCGAGCTTCCCGCTGATCGCACGGTTCCGTCCGACCGCCTATTTCGGCGTCCCGACGCTCTACGCGGCCTACCTGCAGGAGTTCGCGCACGGCAAGCCGGATCTCTCCTCGATCCGCCGCTGCGTATCGGCCGGCGAGGCGCTGCCGGCCGAGATCCTGCGGCGCTGGCACGTTGAGACCGGACTCTGGATCCTTGACGGCATCGGCTCGACCGAGGCGCTGCACATCTTCATCGCCAACCGGCCGGGCGACGTGACGCCCGGCGCGAGCGGGCGGCTCGTCGCCGGCTACCGGGCGCGCATCCTCGACGAGGCGGGCCGCGAGGTCGCGGACGGCGAGAGCGGGCGGCTGGTGATCTCGGGAGAGTCCACCGCGCGCTGCTACTGGCGCAATCCCGAGCGCACCGCGACCACGATGGTCGGCGCATGGCTGGACACCGGCGACACCTATCGCCGCGACGCGCAGGGCCGCTACTACTACTGCGGACGCAGCGACGACATGCTCAAGGTCGGCGGCATCTGGTGCTCGCCGTTCGAGATCGAGTCGAAGCTCGTGGAGCACCCGGCGGTGCTCGAGGCCGCGGTGGTCGGCCGCGCCGACGCGGACGAGCTGGTCAAGCCGGAAGCCTTCATCGTGCTCAAGAACGGCCAGGCGGGCGACGACGCGCTCGCGTCCGACCTGCTGCGGCTGTGCCGCGAAGGGCTCGCGCCCTACAAGTATCCGCGCTGGATCAACTTCGTCGGTGAGCTGCCGAAGACGGCCACCGGCAAGATCCAGCGCTTCCTGCTGCGCCAGCCGCAGTCCACCCCCGTCAGCGTCGATTCACCGAAGACAGCCCAATCGAGATAACGGGGGAAAATGACCATGCGCCTTTCACGTCGCCGTCTGCTGCAGGCCTCGGGTGCCGTCGCGGCCACCGGACTCGTTCCGTCGCGTTTCGCCATCGGCCAGTCCGCCAAGGTGCGGGTCGGGCTGCTGCTGCCCTATAGCGGCACCTATGCGGCGCTCGGCCACAACATCACGGACTCGATGAAGCTCGCCTTCGCGGCGGCCGGCAACAAGCTCGGCGGGCGGGAGATCGAGCTGGTCCAAGTCGATTCGGAAGCCGATCCCGCCAAGGCGCCGGCCAATACCAACAAGCTGATCGTCGGCGAGAAGGTGGATTTCATCACCGGCCCGGTCCATTCCGGCGTCGCCATGGCGATGGTGAAGATCGCCCGCGAGGAGGGGACGATCGCAATCGTCTCCAACGCCGGCGCCAATGCGGTGACGCGCGAGATGTGCGGGCCGAACGTCTTCCGCACCTCGTTCAGCAACTGGCAGGTGTGCCAGCCGATGGGCGCCGAGATGGCACGGCGCAACCTCAAGCGCGTGGTCTCGGT
>JAHDYJ010000033.1:0-10258 GCA_023383795.1 Burkholderiales bacterium
CCGCGACGATGCGCTTGAACATCTCGCGCAGGTTGCCGGCGATGGTGATCTCCTCGACCGGGTACTGGATCTCGCCGTTCTCGACCCAGTAGCCGCACGCGCCGCGCGAGTAGTCGCCGGTCACCATGTTCACGCCCTGCCCCATCAGCTCGGTCACGAAGAGGCCGGTGCCCATCTCGCGCAGCAGCCCGGCGAGGTCCTCGTCGCCCGGCGCGAGGATCAGGTTGTGGTTGCCGCCGGAATTGCCGGTGCTGCGCATCCCGAGCTTGCGGGCCGAGTAGGTGCCGAGGAAGTAGCCCTGCAGCACGCCGTCGCGCACCACGTCGCGCGCCGCGGTCGCGACGCCGTCGTCGTCGAAGCACGCGCTGGCGAGGCCGCGCGCGAGGTGCGGCGCCTCGCGCACGTTCACGATCGGCGAAAACACCTGGGTGCCGAGGCTGTCGAGCAGGAACGAGGTCTTGCGGTACAGGCTGCCGCCGCTCACCGCGGCGACGAAGTGGCCCAGCAGCCCGCTCGCGAGCGGCGCCTCGAGCAGCACCGGCGCCTCGCGCGTGGAGATCCTGCGGCTGCGCAGGCGCGCGAGCGCGCGGCGTCCGGCGTAGTCGCCGATGGCGGCCGGCCGCGCGAGGTCGCCGGCGGCGCGCGCGGTCGAGTACCAGTCGTCGCGCTGCATCTCGCCGCCCTCCTGGGCGATGATGCTGAGCGAGATGTAGTGCCGCGAGCTGCGCATCCCGCCCACGAAGCCGTCGGACGAGCCGGCGACGAACTGGGATTGCTGCGTCGACACGGTCGCCCCCTCGGAGTTCGCCACCCGGGGATCGAGCCGGAACGCCGCCGCCTCGCAGCGCCGCGCGATCGCGACCGCCTGCTCGACGGCGAGGTCCCACGGATGGAAGAGATCCAGGTCGCGGATGTCGTCCGCACCGGCGAGGAGCTCGCGGTCGGCGAGCCCGTTCGCGTCGTCGGTCGCGGTGAACCGCGCGATCGACACGGCCGCGTCGACGGTGTCCTCGATCGCCTTGCGCGCGAGGTCCGACGTGCTCGCGTAGCCCTTCTGCTTGCCGATGAACACCGTGACGCCGAGACCCTTGTCGCGGTTGTGCTCGATCGTCTCGACCGCGCCCTTGCGCACGGTCACCGTCTGGCCGTAGCCCTCCGAGGCCTCGGCCTCCGCCTCGGTCGCGCCGCGCTCGCGGGCGCGCGCGAGCGCGTCGTCGACGATCGCGCGCAGCGTGTCGGTGTCGAAGGAGAAGCGCGACTGGGGCATGTGAGGTCCGTAAAGGGCTGGAGACGGGGGATGACGGCGGCGGAGAGCCGCTATTATACGGACCACGCCAGCGCCAACCGGGACGCATGGAACGCGAAGAACGGCCGAGCAAGACCCGCCGCAAGCAGGACATGCACGCGCTGCAGGCGCTCGGCGCCGCGCTGGTGGAGCTCGGCCCCGCGCAGCTCGCCGCGGTCGAGCTGCCCGAGGCGCTGCGCGAGGCCGTGCTCGCGGCGAAGCAGATCTCGAGCCGCGAAGCGCGGCGCCGCCAGCTGCAGTACATCGGGCGGCTCATGCGCGAGGTCGATGCGACGCCGATCCGGGCGAAGCTCGACGAGTTCCACGGGCAGTCGCGCACGGCCGCGGCCGCGCTGCATCGCGTCGAGCGCTGGCGCGAGCGGCTCGTCGCCGACGACGACGCGCTCACCGAGTTCGCCCGCGAGCATCCCGGCGCCGACCTGCAGCGCGTGCGCGCGCTGGTGCGCAACGCGCGCGACGAGCAGAGCGCCGACAGGCCGCCGCGCGCGTTCCGCGAGCTGTTCCGCGAGCTCAAGGCGATCATCGGAGCGAGAGGCGAGGACTGAAGGAGCAGTGCGCAGTGGACAGTTGGCAGTAGAATGCAGGTGATCGCACCCCGAGGCGGTTTTTCTCCTCACTCCTGACTCATGCGCAACGAGCTTCTCATCGGCCTCGTCTCGATCAGCGACCGCGCCTCGCGCGGCGACTACAAGGACGAGGGCATTCCTGCGCTGCAGGAGTGGTTCGGTCGGGCGCTCGCGTCGCCGTGGCGGATGGAGACGCGCCTGATCCCGGACGAGCGCGCGCTGATCGAGAGCACCCTGATCGACCTCGTCGACGATGTCGGCTGCCACCTGGTGCTGACCACCGGCGGGACCGGGCCGGCGGCCCGCGACGTGACGCCGGAGGCGACGCTGGCGGTCGCCGACAAGGTGATGCCCGGCTTCGGCGAGCAGATGCGCCAGATCAGCCTGCGGTTCGTGCCGACGGCAATCCTGTCGCGCCAAGTGGCGGTGATCCGCCGGCAGAGCCTGATCATCAACCTGCCCGGGCAGCCGAAGTCGATCCGCGAGACGCTCGAGGGTCTGCGCGACGCCGACGGCAAGCGCGTCGTCGACGGCATCTTCGCCGCGGTGCCCTATTGCATCGACCTCATCGGCGGACCGTACGTCGAGACCCACGAGGCGGTCGTGAAGGCGTTCCGGCCGAAGTCGGCGCAGCGGCCCAGGCCGTGATGCTCGACGCCATCGAGATCGAGACCGGGCCGGGTCCGCAGGCGAGCGTCATCTGGCTGCACGGCCTGGGGGCCGACGGCTCGGACTTCGAGCCGGTCGTCGGCGAGCTCGCGCTGCCCGCGCGGCCGATCCGGTTCGTCTTCCCGCACGCGCCGATGCGGCCGGTCACGATCAACGGCGGCATGGTGATGCGCGCGTGGTACGACATCCTCGGCAACGACGTGGCGCGCCGCGAGGATGCCGCCGGCGTGCGCGAGTCGCAGCGCGAGGTCGAGGCGCTGATCGCCCGCGAGCGCGAGCGCGGCGCGGCCGCGGAGCACATCGTGCTTGCCGGCTTCTCGCAGGGCGGCGCGATCGCCTTGCAGACCGCGCTGCGCCACCCCGAGCGGCTCGCCGGGGTCGTGGCCCTGTCGACCTACGTGCCGATCGCCGACTCGCTCGCCGCCGAGGCGCACGCCGCGAACCGCGCGACACCGATCTTCATGGCGCACGGCGTGCACGATCCGATCGTGCCGGCAGCGCTCGGACGCCGGTCGCGCGACCTGCTCGCGTCGCTCGGCTACACGGTCGAATGGCACGAATACGCGATGCCCCACGCGGTCTGCGCCGAGGAGATCGACCACGTCGGGGCGTGGCTGCGGGGCGTGCTCGCATGAGCGGCCCGGAGCGGCCCGCCGCATGAAGCGCGTCCTCTTCGGCGTCGCCGCGCTCGCGCTCGTCGCGGCGGCCGGCGTGGCGGTGTGGCTCTACCTGTCGCTCGACTGGATCGTGAAGCGCGCGATCGAGTCCTACGTGCCGGACATCATCGGCGCCGAGGTCAAGCTCGAGTCGGTCGCGCTCTCGCCGGCGAGCGGCGCCGGCGTGATCACCGGCGTCGCGATCGGCAACCCGAAGGGGTTCAGCGCGCCGCAGGCGGCCTCGGTGCGCACGGTGGACGTCGCGGTCGATCCGGCCACCGTCGCGAAGGACGTGGTCCTGGTGCGGCGCATCGCGATCGTCGGGCCGACGATCACCTACCAGACCGGCCGGAACGGGAGCAATTTCGACGCGCTCAAGCGCAACGTCGACCGGTACGTCGGCAAGCGCGACCCGGGCGCGGCGCGCGGCGGAACGCGGCTCATCGTCGACAGCCTCACGATCCGCGGCGCCACCGTGAACTTCGTGCCCGAGCTGCCGGTGCGCGGCGCGACGATCAGCTACACGCTGCCCGACATCCGGCTCGTCGACGTCGGCAAGCGCCAGGGCGGCGTCACCCCCGGCGAGCTCTCGAAGATCGTCCTCGACGCGCTGGTGAGCCGCATGGCGCAGGCCATGGGCCGGCGCGCCGCCGAGCGCGGCCTGCAGAACCTGCTCGGCAGATAGTGCCGGGCTGTCCCGCTAGGCGTCGCTGCGCACGAGCTGGCGGCAGCGCACGACCTCGTAGTCGGGGCCGCGCGAGGTCACCGCCATCGGCACGAGCTGCGTGCGCCGCCCGTCGCGCTCGAGCACGAGAATGCGGCCGGGGTCGCTCGTGCGCGTGCGCAGCAGCACGGGCACCTCGGCCTCGGTGTAGCCCGGGTCCAGCAGCACCCCGGTCTCGGGCCTGAGCGCCGTGGCATTGCCGGTCTGGATGCGGAACTCCACGGGCGTCGGGGAGCGGGCGAGCGTCTGGATGCCGACGTGCGCGCTCGCCTCGTCGATCCGCGTGAGGCGCCTCACCGTGCCGAGCAGCCAGTTCTTGCCGCCTTCGGGCTGCATCGCGACCAGGCAGCCGACCTGCAGCCACTCGCCCGGGATCGACGGCACCAGCGCGCCCACGCCGCCCGCGCTCGCGTTCTCGACGATCCAGCTCTCCATCGCGCGCTTCTCGAACGAGAGCGACGCGAGCGGGTCGAGCGCGTCGAGCACGCCCTCGAAGCCCCAGGCGACCGTCAGGCGCGACTTGATGCCGTGACGCGGGTGCTTGCGGCTCGCCAGCCGCGGCGCCCAGTAGTGCGCCAGGTGATCGATCACCTCGAGCACGACGTCGACGCTCGCCGGCACGCCCGGCGCGAGATCGGCCGGCGCCTCGCCGAGCGATGCCACCTCCTCGCGCAGGGCGAGTAGCCGCTCGTGGCCGGCGTCGGCGCCGAAGAACCGCTCGGTGGGCGCCGCGACCGCCTCGCCGAGGTAGCGCGCCGGCGGCGAGCCGTGTGCGAGGTCGATCCGGTACGGGGTGGCCGAGCCCGGATGCGGCGCGATGCGGAACCAGCGGGCGAACCGCGCCGCGAGGCGGTCCGCGACCTCGATCTGCGCCGGCAGCAGGCTGCCCGGCGAGCACGCGCCGAACATCGCGATGCGGACGAACTCCTGCTCCGGCGTGGTGCGCGAGGGCGATCCGGGAAACTCGCGCACGGCGACTCGCGCGACCCCGGCCGCATCGAGGCGCTCGTAGAGCCGGTTGAGCTCGGTCCAGACCGCGGGATCGATCGGCCCGTAGCGCATGTGCTCCCACTTGAGCTGGGTGCCCAGCGCGCGCAGCGCGTGCACTGCGATCGGCACGACGCGGGTCTTCTGGTCGGCAGCCGTGCGCGCGTCCGGCGCGATTTCGGTCGCGCAGCGCAGGTACGCCGCCGCGGCCGCCGCGCTGAAGCCATGGATGCCGCCCCACAGGTGCTCCTCCTGCGCCTTGCTGAGCCGAGGCGTGGCGAGGTACTCGCGCGCGAGCATGCGCACCGGCACGCGCCCGGCCGCTTCCAGCGAGCGCACGATGCCGGCCTTCCGCTCGGGACGCACGCTCCCGTCGATGGCGGTCGAGCGCAGCCAGCGCGTCAGCTCGGCGAGGGCGCGATGCGACTCGAGCCCGCTCACCTCGCGCAGGACGCGGTTGCGCTCCTTGTCGTCGACGAGCGGATGCGCGGCCGCGCCGCGGCCGAAGACCTTGAGCATGGGTCCTCCTTCTGACGTCTTGTTCGCGGGTCCGGCCGGTGCGCGGCCGGGCGCAGGCCGGCAGTCTACCGCGTGAACCCGGCGCGTGGGCCGCGTCTCGGCCCCGGCGAAGCCGGAGCGGACCGGATATGACAATTGTTTACAGGGCGCCGGGCCGCGTGGGGCCCGGGAGGGGGTCAGCCCGGCTCGCGCACGAGCTGGCGGCAGCGCACGAGCTCGTAATCGGCGCCGCGCTCCGCGACGCCGGCCGGGGAAAGGACGATCTGGCGACCCGCCCGCTCGAACACCAGGTTGTGCCCGGTGACGTGCACTCCGGGACGCAGCATGACCTCGGTCTCGATCGCGCCGGCCGCCGGGGCGAGCAGGATCCCCGGCTCGGTGTCGAGCGAGAGCGTGTCCCCCGCCTGGACGCGCAGCTCGACCGCGCTCGGCTGGCGCGAGATGGTCTGGACGCCGACCTGGGCGTCGCCGGTCTGCTGGCGGGAAATCCGCCGCACCACGCCGATCAGCCAGTTCTCGCCGCCTTCGGGCTGGAGCGCGACGATCGCCCCCACCCGCAGCCAGTCGCCCTTCACCTGCGGCACCAGCGCGCCCATGCCCCCGGCGCTCACGTTCTCCGCGATCCAGCTCTCCAGGCGCGAGCCGTCGAAGTCGAGCGACGTCCCGGGGGCGAGCGCATCCAGGGCGCCGTCGAAGCCCCACGCGACGGTGAGCCGGGACTTCACGCGATGGCGCACGTGCTTGCGCTCGAGCGGCGCCGGCGCCCAGTGCGCGGCGGCGTGCTCGAGGACGCGCAGGACCCGCTCGGGCGGATAGGCGCCCCCGAGGTTGAGGCTCGCGGGCACCGCGCCGCTCGACCGGATCGCGCGCTCGAGCGTCTCGATCTCGGCCAGCGCGTCGCCGGCGCCGAAGTAGCGCAGCGTCTTCGCCTCTAGCGGCGGCCGCGCGTGGCGCGCCGGCGGACTGCTCGCGGCGAGATCGATCCAGTAGGGCGTGTCGCCGCGCGGCGCGGCCGTCAGCAGGAACCGCGGCGTGAAGTGCCCGATCAGGCGCTCGCAGAGCTCGATCTCGAGCGGCAGCAGGCTCTCGGGCGACGACGCGGCGAGCATCAGCACGCGCAGGAACTCCTGCTCGGCCGTCGACTCGACCGGCACGCCGGGATAGGCCGCCACGCTCGCCTTCGCGTACCGGCGGCTCTCGGCGAGCGAGTAGCTGCCGACCGCCATGCGCCATAGCTGCGGGTCGACCGGCGCATAGCGCATGTGCAGCCACTTCATCTGCGCGGCGAGCGCGCGCAGCGCGCGCACCGTGACGAGCGGCAGGCGCCCCTTCAGATCGTCGGCGCCCTTCGCGCCGGTCACGAACGCCTCGAGGGCGCCGACGAAGGCGAGCGTGGCGGCGCGCCAGAATCCGTGCATCGCGCCCCAGATCCGGTGCTCCTGCTGCTTGGAGAGCCGCGGCGTCGTCAGGTACTCGCGCGCGAGCTTGCGCGCCGGCGCCTGCGCCGCCTCGTCGAGCATCAGCGCGAGCGCCGCGCGGTGGTCGGCGCGGAAGGTCTGCTCCGTCCGGATCGACTCGAACCAGTGGTTGATCTCGTCGAGCGCGCCGACGGCGTCGCCGGACGGCAGCTCGCCGAGGAGGCGCTGCGCCTCCTTGAGATCCGCCATCGGGTGATCGGACTTCGCGCCGCCGAAGAATCGGGCCATCGGTTCGTCTCCGCCGCGGATTGTATGCAAGCGGCATGCGCGGCGCAGCAGCCGCGGGGGCGCGAATGCGAAAGGTGCCCGGCGGCGCCTGCGACAGCGGTTCCGAAACCGCGCTTCGCGACGTCCCGCCCGAGCCCGGGGGGATGGCGGCCGCAGCCCCGGTGCCGGGCCGTCCTAGGACTCGGCGGGCTGGCGCGCCCGGTCGGTCTTGCGCCGGCCGGCCCCGGCGCGCGGGTCCGGCGCCTTGCCGGTCGCGACGGCGGCCTTCCTGCGGCCGCGGGGATTGAGCCTGCGCTCGACCGGCAGCTCCTCGACCTGGTAGCCGGGAGGCGGCGGGATCGTCTTCATGTAAATCGGGTCACCCTGCAACGGCGGAGTTCTTCCACCATGGACGGCATTGTCCGCGAGTCGGGCGCACGCGTGGGCGCCGCTCGACCCGCGGAAGCCGCCGTTGGTCGGCCGCCGGCCGGTCGCCATGACATCGGCATGGGGATGCCGCGCCCGGCGGCCGTCGGGCGCCTTTACACGCTCCGGAATCCGCCGTCCGTGAGTCGCATCGCGCCGCGCCGACGCCCTCCAGCGCGCAAGAGGCGGCTCCGTAGTCGGCGCTCGACGACAAACACGACCGAAGAACTAGGCCCATCGGCATAGCGCCGCCGCGTAGCGCGTCCGATCGACCTACCGTCACGTCGATGGCGCTTACATCGCGCGCGTCGTCGCGTTGCCGCTCGCGCGCGGGGGCGTCAAATACAACGACATACTCCGACGGGTGCGCTTCTTGCACCTGCGATGGAGTGCCCGGCCATGGCAGTGGAGCACGGCCGCCGGCACGAAGCGCTCTCCCCACTCAACCAACAAGACGGTAGATTCAGATGACACGACGCATCTTCACCATCGCGCTCATTGCGCTCTGCGGCCTGCTGCAGGCCGCCCCCGGCCAGGCCAGTACGCTCTACGCGGTCAACTTCAGCGGCATCACCCCCCTCTACACCATCGATCAGGCGACCGGCGCCGCCAGCGCGGTCGGCGGCGCGCTCACCGACATCGGCGACCTCACGGGCGACGGGGCGAGCCGGCTGTGGGGCGTCTCGCTGAACGCCACCAACAACCTCGTGCGGATCGATCCCCTCACCGGAAACGCGATCGGCGCCGTGGCGATCACGGGCACGCGCGCGGGCCAGATCACCTCGCTCGCCTATGACCCGGTGACCGGCGTGCTGTTCGGGAACACCTCGCCCGGCTTCGGCGACGCAGACGGCGACGATCTGTACGTCATCGATCCCGGCACCGGCGTGGCGACTTTCGTCGGCCCCATCGAGTTCAACGACGTCTTCGCGCTCGGCTTCGACCAGAGCGGCGTGTTGTTCGGCGTCGCGGACTCGACCAACGAGCTGATCAGCATCGACACCGCGACGGGTCTCGGCACGTTCGTCGCGAACATGCAGGTGGGAAGCCTCTTCGACATCGCCTCGCGCCCCGAGGACGACGTGATGTTCGCCGTCGAGAGCATCAGCCAGTTCACCTACACGCTGGACACGTCCAACGGCAACCTGACCGGCGTCGGTGCCTGGCTGGGCCCCACCAATCTGGTGGGCCTCGCCTTCGCCTCGGCGCCCGAGCCGGCCACGCTCGCGCTGCTCGGCCTCGCGCTTGCGGCGCTCGGGCTCGGCCGCCGACGCGCACGGCGCTGACGGCGCCGCAGACGCCCACACGACGAAAGGCGCACCCCGCGGCGCCTCTCTCATTGCGCCCCGGCCCCGCGATCGCACCCGACACGCCGAGAACGGCCGCGAGGGTTCCCGCGGCGACAAAGAAGCCCGCACGCGGCGGGCTTCCCTGGCGCGACCGACGATTCAGCCCGCCCGGCGGCGGGCGAATCCCAGTCCAGCGAGCGCGGCGCCGAGCAGCGCGACCGTCGCCGGCTCGGGAACCAACAAGGCGAAGGTCAGGACCTGGCCGCTCTGGTTGTCGGTGTCCGGCGTCACCTGGAGCGACGCGAGCGGTCCGGCGAAGCGCAGGATCCCGGAGTCGAAGTCGTCGACTTCGTCGTCGATGGTCAAGGTGGCCGCGGCGATGACGGCATCCGGAAAACCGGAGAGCACCGTGAAGCTCTGGTCGAAAGTATAGGTGACGGCAGGATCGTCGAAGCCGGTGACCCCTCCGCGCCAGGAGCGCGCGTAGAGCAGCAGCCCTTCGATCGGCGCGTCGAACGACACGGTGAAGCTCCGGCCGAAGCTGTAGTGCAGCCCCTCGACGCCGGCCAGCGGCGCGGCGGAAAAATCCGGGCCGTCGAACAAGTTGCCGGTGACGAAGTCGTCGGTGACGATCTCCTCGAAGACTCCGCCGCTGATGCCGCTGATGCTGAATCCGACGCCGGCGAGGGTGCCGGTGGACGTGCTGGTCCAGTCCGCCGCGACCACGCCGGCGGAGGCCTGCGGGGCATGCGCCGCCAGCAAGCCGGCGAGCAGCAGCGCGCCGACTGCGGCCTTGGTGATTCGCTTGATCATGGGTCCACTCCTCGAGTTTCTCGCCATCCCACCAAGACACCCGCGCATGACGGGCTTGCCCGACGCGGCCGGCGGATCCAGCGCGGCTCGCGCCGGAAGAAGCCGAGTCCGGCGAGGGCGATGAAAAGAAGCGCGAGGGCCGCAGGCTCCGGGACGGGACTCACCACACGCTCATCCGCTCCACCTCCGACGACGTTCACCCCCGCGCCGTCGAGCGTGAAGACCCCCGTACGGTTGGTGTCGCCCAGCATGTCGGCCAGAGACGCGTAGGTGACGAAGTCGGCGCCGACGTCCGATTCGCCTTCGATGTTGAAGACGTTCCAATAGGTCGAGCCGTCCGAGCCCGAGCCGACGACGTTCGCGCCCGCGCCGTCGAGCGTGAAGACCCCCGTGCGGTTGACGTCGCCCAGCATGTCGGCCAGCGACGCGTAGGTGACGATGTCGGCCCCGACCTCCGATTCGCCCTCGATGTTGAAGACGTTCCAATAGATCGAGCCGTCCGAGCCCGAGCCGACGACGTTCGCGCCCGCGCCGTCGAGCGTAAAGACCCCCGTGCGGTTGATGTCGCCCAGCATGTCGGCCAGCGACGCGTAGGTGACGATGTCGGCGCCGACCTCC
>JAHDYJ010000033.1:10358-37692 GCA_023383795.1 Burkholderiales bacterium
GTCGCCCAGCATGTCGGCCAGCGACGCGTAGGTGACGATGTCGGCGCCGACCTCCGATTCGCCTTCGATGTTGAAGACGCTCCAGTAAGTGGCATGAGCGGTAGTGGCGATCGCCAGGATGACGACCACGAGAGACGTACTCGCCAGGAGGTGTCTGACCGTCCGCATCCAGACCTCCACCGACGCGATCCAAGCAGGATCTGCGCCAAACAGGCCTTGCTCGCCGAAATCAAGGCCTTAATGGAACGGCACTGGACTTGCGATGGCGCTCTGTCAAAGACACCGACAGGCCGATCGCACGGCGGCGCCAAACTCGCGGGAGCGTCAGGTTTCGCCGCGCCACAGCCCACCTTCGTGCGTGGAGCGGGGGGCGTCTCCACGCCGACGGCGCGTTCGGTTCCTCGTCCGGGAAACCAGCGAGCGCCCGCGGCCGTACCCATTCCGGCGTGGCTGGCACATAGAAACGAAGACCCCGCCATGCGGGCGGGGTCGGCGAGAAACTAGAGCGCTGCTTCAGTGCCGCTTGCGGCGGACAGAGAAGCCGAGACCGGCCAAGGCGACGGCGACGAGCGCCAAGGCGGTGGGCTCGGGCACCGTCACCGTCGGGCCGACCGTGCCGAAGCGCATGTCGTCGATCGCCACGAAGTCGCCGAGCACGGTGCTATACGTGACACTCGCTATGGAGGCGCCGCTGTCGACAAACCCGAAGAAGATCATTCCACCCGCGTTTAAGTCCCCTGCAGGCATGTTCAAGACATCTGTGCTGCTGTCCGAGTAAGTCAGCGTCAGAATCTGATCATTTCGTTGCCAGCCCGAGAAATATGCGCCGAAGGCGTCAACCGGCGAGTCGAAGGTAATCGTCGTCGTGAACACGGCGCCGTAGAAATTGGAGCCTCCCGGCGTCGTGTTCCCTCCGCAAAGCTGGAACCCGCAGGCCTGCGGCGATGAGGCAGGAGACAACGTCGCGCCCGTCGTGTTCGTATCGAAATCGATCACGGTCAGGGGCCCCGTCGCGGAATCGAATGCGCTGGAAGCCGCCAGTGAATTCGTTGCCGCCGCCAGAGAGGCCGCTCCGCTGTCGATGCCTTCATAGACAACCGGGACGGCACTCGAGGATGCGCTGAACCCAGCAAAGCAAGCGAAGATCGTCGCAGCGAGCAACTTCGACGCTGATGTCATTTTCTTCCCCCTTTGACGAATATCACTGGGCACGCATGCTCCGTGCCAAGAATCAGGAGCCCATGTAATCAGCGACTTCGAGAAGGGTTCTGGACAAGCCAGCTTCGGCCGTAAAAGAATCCGACGGCTCGCATGCAAGATGAGTTTTCGGCTGCAACCTTGCCTGGGACGATGATGCCCGGTATGACCCGGCCGTCCCGAGCGACTGGGCGCGCTCGTACGTCAATCCCGTCGATACGAGCCGATCTTTCGGAGGGCGATTGGGTATGACCTGGCTGACGACCATCGTCAAACGTGTTGACTACCTGCGTGGCCGCTACGAGGCGTTCCGCGTGCGCGACGCAGGCACGCGGGCCCGCGTCCTGGAGGTCCTGGACGAAGTGCGCCGCAAGGAGCTGAAGCGGGTGCACGGGCGGAGCGCGCTCGAAACCGCGGCGTTCGTCGATGCCGACGTCCGGTACGAGCTGTACGCCGTGAAGGACAAGCAGAAAGACCGGGTGGTCGGCTGCGTCCGCGTTACGAGGGCGGAGGAGATCGCTGCGATCCCCGGGAGCCGGGAGGAGTACTACCTGGACAGGTTCCCGCCGGAACTGCTCGCGCGCACTCAGGTGTTCACCCGGTTGGCGATCCTCCAGGCATACCGGAAGACGGCGGCGTCCCTCGTCCTGCTCCGGCAGCTCTGGGACGACGCGATGGCCGGGCACTCATTGGCCGCCCTGCTTTCCTGCGAGCCGGGACTGTATGCAGGGTACCTCCGGCTGGGGTTCCGGCCGTTGGGTGGCGTGCACCAGGCCGCTTCGGGCGGGTTCCGGATTCCGATGGTCGCCATCCTCCATGACCGCGAGCACGCTCGCAGGATCCGCTCACCCATGCTCCCGCAGCTCGCTCGGCTCGAAGATCCGCTGCCGCAGGAGGCGCTGCAGTGGTATCGGATGCTCGAGGCCCGCGAGGGACCGATCGATCCCGGTGTGGCCTTCTATGCCGACGATTCCCCCGAAGACGTGCACGCCGCACTGACCCGCGGACTGAGCAACGCGGGTCGCGCGCAGCTGCTGCGCAACGCAATCGAGGTCAAGTGCCGCCCCGGGGACGTGGTGTTGAAGGCGGGGGACGGCGGCCGGCAAATGGGTTTCGTGCAGCGCGGCGCGGTTCAGGTCGAGGTCGGGGGCCGCGTGGTCGCGGTGCTGGGAGAGGGCGAGCTGTTGGGCGAAATGGCCGTCGCGCTGAATACGGCCCGGACGGCGAATGTCGTGGCCGTCGGCGACGACACGCGGGTGCTGCTGTTGAGCCAGACCTGCCTCGACCGCCTCAAGGATCCCGCGGACGTGGCCCAGGTCTGGCGGAACCTCGCGCGAGTGCTGGCTACGAAGCTGCCCCGTGCGCGCGAATGAACGTCAAGAGCGCCGCGGCCAGCTCGTCCGGGCGCTCGAACTGCACCGCGTGTCCGGCGTCGATCTCCATCAGGCGATTGCCCGGCAACTCCAGCAGGGGCCCGAGGTAGGCCCGGACCTTTTGATTGTCGACGATGCGGTCCCCGGTGGCCGTTATCGCGAAGAGAGGCAGCCGGACGCCGAGGATCGCTTCCCAAGAGCGCTCCTGGACCTCGTCCATGACGATCACCGACTTCAGGGTGACCTCGGTCGTCTTCAGCGCGTCGGCATCGATGAAGTCCAATCCGTCGGCCGCTTGCGTGAAGTCGGTGGCCTGCAGCGGAATGGGGGCGAAGGCATCCTCGCGGCCCGGGGCCAGGTCGAAATGGGTGATCAGAGCCTGCACCACGCGCTCGGTCATGTCGATCACCGAGCGAAATCGCGCGTTCCAGAACAGGCCCGGAGTGATGAGCAGCAGCGTCGCCAGACGCCCCTCGTCCTGGAAGCGCTGCGCGGCCACCGCGGCGTACTGGCCGCCCTGGCACCAGCCGGCGAGGTGGATGCGCTCGAAGCGGCCGGCGAGCATCCGCAGGTGCTCGATGACGTCCTCGATGCTGCGCTCGGCGCTCGCCAGATCGCCGCGCCCGCCGTTGAGGCCGCAGCCGCGCCGGTCAGGAGCGAACACGGACAACGCCGAGTGCGCGCGCACGGCGTTGGCGAGCGGTCGCTGCCAGGCGGAGTGGCTCATGCCGCCGTGGAGCACCACGAGCACGTCGGATCCATTGTCGGGTCCCCAGAGGCGGTAGTGGATGTCATAGCCGTCGGACATGGCCTGGGTCTTCACCGTCTCCGACTCGGCCCAGGCGCGGTGGGCCGTGCGGCAGGCGAGTCCCCAGCCCGTCGCCCACGCATCCGGCGGGGTAAGCTGCAGACCCTCGGTCGTGACCTCGGCGTAGATGCGCCGGAGGTCGAGGACACCACCGCGACCCCACTTCAAGCTCGGGCTTGTCGGCTCGCGCTCGACGAGCCGCGAGCCGAAGGCTCCCTCCTGCGCCACGAGCCGGTCGCCCGCCGCCGCGGCCACGAGCATCGCTGCACGGGTGAGCACCGATGTCTCGCCCACGTGGGCACCGATGATGATCGGCCAGCCCCGCGCGCGCAGCGCTTCGACGAGGCGCAGTCCGCGCAGCACCCCGCCCACCCTCGAGACCTTGAGGTTCGCCATGAAGCGCCCGGGGACGCCGTCGTAGCGCTCGAGATCGGCCAGCGTACATAGGCTCTCGTCGAGGATGACGGGGACCCCCAGCGCCACGCTGAGCCGGCCGTGGAATTCGACGTCCCGGGGCTTCATCGGCTCCTCGACGCCGAAGAGGCCGCAATCGAGCGCTCGCAGGTAGTCGAGCGCGCGTCCCGGCGTGTCGGCCCAGAGGTTGTTGGCATCGACCCGCACCCGGTGACCGGTCACGCCGTGCCACGCGGTCAGCTCGGCGATGCTGCGGAGCTTCTGCCGGTCGACCTCCAGATCGCCTTCCAGCTTCACCTTGAAGTCCGCCAGCCCGAGGATGCAGTACTGATCGATCAGGAAGCGGGTCTTCCAGGGCTCGTCGTTGCCGAGCACCGCCGAGTACACGTGGGGGCCGCCCGGCGGCGCGAGACCGAGCAGCGCCTCGACGCTCTGCCCGCGTTCGCGGGCGAAGAGGTCGAGCAGCGCGCATTCGATGGCGCACCACACCGACGGCGATGCGTCGACGGCAGCGCCGTGCTCCGCGAGCCAGACGCGGAGGGCATCGAGGCTGGTGCAGCTGGACTGGATCGCGTCCTGCCATGTGGTCAGCCACTGCCTGCACGACGCCCGCGTCTCCCCGGTCACGTACGAGCGGGGACAGCCCTCGCCGTAACCGCGCTGTGCGCCCCGTGACGCCTCCACCCACAGGCTCTCCCCGTGCGTCCGCGCTGCCGACGCGTGGCGGAAGGTCATCTTGAGCGGGACCCTGAGCTCGGAGAAGTGCAGGCGAACGCGCTGGTTCATTGGATCGTCCTCGGATACGGCCAGGAATGCGCTTCCACCGCGGGCCTCGCACGCGACCGGAAGAGATCCGCAAGGCCCGTGCCGGCGCGAAGCCCCAGCATAGCCCCGAGAACAGCGGAGCGGCTTCTAGATGAAGATTGCTTCTATGGTGCTGGCGCGCGGACTCGAACCGCGGACCTACTGATTACGAATCAGTTGCTCTACCAGCTGAGCTACGCCAGCGGCACCGGTTGCGCTTGCGCCGTGGGATGGTCGGCGCGCGGCCGATTATAGCGCCGGTCCGGGGGGCGGCCCATCCTGCTCCTGCGGCCGCGTGCGGATGATGACGTCGATGCCGTCGGCGACGCTGCCCGGCGGCAGCGGCGGCAGCCCCTCGATGCGCACGGCATCGGCAGGAATGTCGGTGAGCTCGCCGGTCACGACGTCGTAGAAGTGGTGGTGCGGCGCGGTGTTCGGGTCGTAGAACACCTTCGCCGGGTCGACGATCAGCTCGCGGATCAGCTTGCGCTCGAGAAAGAGCTTGAGCGTGTTGTAGACGGTGGCCTTCGAGGCCTCGGCATGGCGCGCGTTCACGAGCGCGAGGATCTGGTCGGCCGAGAGATGCGCGCGCCGCTCGAAGAGCACGTGCGCGATCTCGGTGCGCTGGTGCGTCGGGACGACGCCGTGCGCGCGCAACCGTTCGGCGACCTCCTCGCGCGTCATCGGCGCCGCGTCTGCGCACGCCGGCGTGCCGCCGGTAATGGGCTGAAATTCCATGAGATTAATGGTACTGCACTCCTTGGACTTTGTCTAACACCGGCCGGCCGGCAGCCGCGCGCCGGTCGCGCCCAGGAGACGGCGGCGGTTTCCACCGGGCGACCGCATCGCCGGCAGGCCGCGCGCATCGGCCGCGGCACGGGCGGCTCGAGCCGTTCGGTGGCAGCGCACGCCGCCTTGCCTCTCCGGCGTGAAATAGTTCCGCTTCGCACCGCGGCTGCGCGCCGCTCGTTCCCCGCCGACGGCCGGTCATCGGGCGGCGTTTGCGCGCCGCCGGGCGGCTCCTATGATGCAAGCGTCCTTCAAGGGAGAACACGATGAGCGCCCAACGCGGATTCACCCTGCTCGAACTGATGATCGTGGTCGTCGTCATCGGCATCCTCGCGATGATCGCCTACCCGAGCTACTCGGACTACGTGCGCCGCGGCAAGATCGCCGAGGCGGCCTCCGCGCTGATGGAGACGCGCGGGAAGATGGAGCAGTACTTCCTCGACAACCGCACCTACGCCGGCGCGGACGCGGCCGGCCTGCCGTGCAACGCCACGGTGATGTCCGCGGGCAAGAAGTACTTCGGCTACGCCTGCTCGAACCTCGGCGCCGCCACCTACACCGTGACCGCAACCGGCGCGGCCGGCGAAGGCATGGGCGGCTTCGTGTACACGATCGACCAGGCGAACCAGCGCGCGTCGACCGTCACCGGGGTGAGCGGCTGGTCGGGCAACACGTCGTGCTGGGTCACCAAGAAGGGCGGCGTATGCTGACCCGGCCCGCACGCGGCCTCACGATGATCGAGCTCCTGACGGGGCTCGTGCTGCTCGGCATCCTGATGGTGCTGGCGATGCCGAGCTTCGTGCAGATGCTGCAGAACCAGAAGCTGCGCGCCGGCGCCGAGTCGATCTCGGCCGGCCTGCAGATCGCGCGCTCGGAGGCGCTGCGGCGCAACGCGCAGGTCGAGTTCCTGCTGACCAACACCGAGCCGGTCGAGGACAACGTCGACGCGCCGAGCGTCAACACGACCGGGCCGCACTGGATGGTGCGCGCGAACTCCACCCTCGGCTTCCAGTTCGTCGAGGGGCGCTCGGGCTTCGCGGGCAGCGGCCAGGCCAACGCGACCGTCGTCGCGATCGCCGGCGTGGTGCCGTCGGCGCCCGCCGCGACGACCGCCGGCACGGTCACGTTCAACCCGATCGGGCGCGCCGAGCTGACCGCGAACGCCGTGTTCGACGTCTCGAACCCGTCCGGCGGCGCCTGCAAGACGCCGGCCGGCAGCGAGCCCATGCGCTGCCTGCGCGTGGTGGTCACGCCGGGCGGACGGGTCCGCATGTGCGACCCGGCGGTCACCGACGCGAACGACACGCGCGCGTGCTGAGGAGGCGCCGATGAAGCCGACATCCAAGAAATCCCAGGGCGGCATGATGCTGCTCGAGGCGCTGATCGGGATCCTGATCTTCTCGATCGGCATCCTGGCGCTGGTGGCGATGCAGGCGCGCTCGGTGAACGTGCTCGCCGACGCGCAGTACCGCATCGAGGCGGTGAACCTCGCCAACCGGCTGCTCTCGCAGCTGTGGGTGAACGCCGACCGCTCGAACCCCGCGGCGATGCAGGCTTCGCTCCTCAACATGGCCCACAACACCGACGGGAACCCGGCGGACTGCAACTTCGGCGGCGGCGCGGCCGTGAGCCCGGTCGTCACCGCCTGGGCCGACATGATCAACGGCGGCGCGAAGCCGCTGCTGCCCGGCGCCACCGCGGCGATGCAGCAGGTGCTGGTCGATACCGGCAACGCGAACCGCTTCATCATCACCCTGTGCTGGCAGGCCCCGGGCGAGACCCGGCCGAGCCGCCACACGGTGGTGGGCTACGTCAACTAGGCGGGGGCGCGCGATGCACGCACTCAAGACGAAGTCCGCCGCGCCCCGCCGCCAGCAGGGCCTGAGCCTGATCGAGATCCTGGTCGGCGTGCTGATCGGCATGATCGGCATCGTGGTGATCTTCCAGGTGCTCGCGGTCTCCGAGGCGCAGAAGCGCAACACCACCCACGGCGCCGACGCGCAGAGCTCCGGCGCGATCGGCCTCTTCGCGCTGCAGAGCGACGTGCAGCACGGCGGCTACGGCCTCGGCCTCTCGGGCGACGACCAGATCGGCTGCATGGTCGACGCCTACAACAACGGCGCCGCGGTCAAGGACGTCGACTTCCCGCTCGTGCCGCTCGAGATCGTGCAGGGCGCCGCCGGCGCGCCGGACCAGATCCGGGTGCTCTACGGCAACTCGGCCTACTTCGTGGCCGCGCGCACCTTCACCGCCTCGACCGGGACCACCAAGACGATGGACAGCGCCGGGCGCGCCGGCTTCGACGTCGGCGACAAGGTGGTCTTCGTCGGCACCGGCGCCGCGCCGCAGTGCATGCTGCAGCAGATCACCGCCCGCCCGGTCGCCGACCCGCTCCAGCTCGAGCACGTGCAGGGCGGCAACGACTTCAACCAGGGCGGGGTCGCCACGGCGTTCGCGCCGACCTCGGGCTTCGCGTACAACCTCGGGCCGCTGCCGCGCCGCAACGTCTGGCAGGTCTCGAACCGCCGGCTGGTCGTCTCGGACGCGACCTTCGGCGTCGGCACGGTGATCGAGATGGCCGACGGCATCGTCGATCTCCAGGCCGAGTACGGCGTCGACGCCAACGGCAACGGCCTCGTCGAGGACAGCGAGTGGACCACCGCGGCTCCGGCCGGCGCCAACTGGCGCAACCTGCGCGCGATGCGCGTCGCGCTGCTCGCGCGGAGCGCCCAGTGGGACCGCGCCGCGTGCAGCCCGAATCCGCAGTGGACGAGCGGCGCGAGCGGCGCGCTCGCGCTCACGAACTTCACGATGACCAACGCCGACGGCACCGCCGACGGGTTCGCCGGCTGCGGCGAGAACCCGCCCAGCCCGAACAACTGGCGGCGCTACCGCTACAGCGTCTACGAGACCGTGATCCCGCTCCGCAACATGATCTGGGGGACCGCGCCATGAGGACCGCTCGCACCCTTGTCCATGCACGCCTTCCGGAAGCCGCGCCGGCACGCCGGTCGCAGCGCGGCGTGGTGCTCTTCGTCGCGCTGATCGTGCTGGTCGCCATGACCATGGTCGGCCTGGCCGTGATCCGCTCCTCGGGCGGCGCGACGCTGATGGCCGGCAACCTGTCGTTCCGGCAGAACGCCACGCTCGCCGGCGACCTCGGGATCGAGGCCGCGCGCACGTGGCTCGCCGCGCAGGGCCCGGTCACGCTGGAGAACGACAGCACCGCGAACGGCTACTACGCCACCTGGGACAAGGCGTTCAACCCGGTGGCGCTGCCGCTCGCCGGCTGGCACGACCCGAACCTCGCGACCGACGCCGCCGGCAACAAGGTGCGCTTCCTGATCCACCGCATGTGCGCGCTCGCCGGCGGCATCACGCCGCCGACCGCCCCGCCCAACCAGGAGTGCGTGACGCTCGCCGACCCCGGCAAGAGCGGCTCGAAGGGCGGCGTGGTCTACGGCGAAAAGGCGCTCACCGGCACGTCGCAGCCCTACTACCGCATCACTGCGCGCATAGACGGCCCGAAGAACACCGTCAGCTTCGTGCAGGCGATGATGTACTGATCCGAAGGATGGAGGTTTCACAGTGTCCTGGAGGTCCCAAATGAGCTCGAAGCCTCGCATCCCGGGCGCGCGCGCGCCGCGGTTCAAGCGCATCGTCGCCAGCGCGACGCTCGCCACGTTCCTCGCGACCCCGCCCTACGCGATGGGCGCGCTCACCGACATCGCGAACGCGCCGCTCGCGAGCGCGTCGACCGCGAACATCCCGCCGAACGTCATGTTCATCCTCGACGGCTCGGGCAGTATGGACTCGGACTACATGCCCGACAGCGCCTCGAGCTACCGCGGCGACGTCGGCGGCAAGAGCCACCTCTGCAACACGATCTACTACAACCCGAGCAACATCTACCTGCCGCCGAAGAACGCCGACGAGACCGAGTTCGCGAACGCGAGCTTCACCAACGCCAGGCACGACGGGTTCCCGTCGAACGATCCGTCCGGCACGGTCAACCTGAGCAGCTCCTTCCGGCCGAACGGCGACTCGTCGAGCGAGCCGGCGTACTACTACCGGTGGAAAGGGGCCGCCGACTGGGACACGCTCACTGCGAGCCAGAAGGACGCCGAGTGCAACACCAACGACTCGAGCAACTTCCCGCACGACACGGGTAACTGGGAGAAGGTCCGCATCACCACCGCGACCGAGCAGCAGAACTTCGCGAACTGGTACTCGTACTACCGCACGCGGATGATGACGATGAAGAGCGCGGCCGGCCGCGCGTTCGCGGGCCTCAACGACGGCTTCCGCGTCGGCTTCATCACGATCTGCCCGCAGGACGGCGCGAGCTGCAACAGCGACACCACCAACTACACGGTGAGCTCGAGCAAGTACCTGAAGATCGACAACTTCACCTCGACCCACAAGCAGGCCTGGTTCGACAAGTTCTACCAGCAGCGCCCGAGCGGCTTCACGCCGCTCCGCCAGGCGCTCTCGCGCGTCGGGCGCCACTACGCCGGCATGAAGTCCGGGATCAACTCCGGCATGCCGGACGACCCGATCCAGTTCTCGTGCCAGCAGAACTTCGCGATCCTCACCTCCGACGGCTACTGGAACTACGGCTACGGGCAGCGCATCGACGGCACGACGATGGGCAACGAGGACGCGAACCTCGGCCTCACGCCGCGGCCGATGTACGACGGCGGCGTGGTGAGCACGGTCCAGACCCAGGAGTACTACAACGACATCCGAGGCTGCTCCGGCGCGAGAACGCGCGCGGACCGGTGGGAGCGCACGGTCACCACCGACCAGCTCGGCAAAACCTCGGCCTCGGGCTGGTCGCGGGTGCAGAACAACGTCTGCTTCAACGATCCGCAGGTTCAGAACGCGCAGGCTGCGGGCTGCACCGGCGGCTCCAACCCGGGCAGCTCGACCACCGCGTGCCCGGTCGGCGGTCCGGAGACCGTCACCTCCGGCAGCGTCGGCAACACGCTCGCCGACGTGGCCGAGTACTACTACCGCAACGACCTGCGCCCGGCCGGCTCGACGAACGCCGCCGGCGTGGACGTGAGCGAGAACAACGTGCCGCAGGCCGGCACCGGCACCGAGGACGACAAGGCCCAGCACCAGCACATGACGACCTTCACGCTCGGCATGGGCCTCTCGGGCCAGCTCGACTTCAAGGCCGACTACAAGAGCGGCACCGGCGCGTTCGCCGGGCTGCGCAGCGGCACGCTCGGCTGGCCGAATCCGAACCCGTCCAACTCGGGCAGCGGCAGCACGGCCGACCAGCTCGCGCGGGTCGACGACAACTGGCACGCGGCGGTGAACGGGCGCGGCCAGGCGTTCAGCGCCTCGGACCCGACCACCCTCGCGGTCGCGCTGCAGACCGCGCTCTCGGCGATCCAGGTCCGGCTCTCCTCGGCGGCCGCCGCGGCGACCTCGAGCCTCGAGCCGACGCTGACCGACCGCCTGGTCTTCACGCCGACCTACACCACCGGCGACTGGGCCGGCGACGTGTCGGCGCACGAGATCGACCTCGCGACCGGCGCGGTCCTGCCCGCCACCGTGTGGTCGGCGCAGGCGAAGCTCAACCTGCGCGCCAAGGCCGCGTGCGACACGCGCAAGATCTACCTGCACCGCCCGGGCGCGGGCTCGACCAACCTGGTCGACTTCGCCTGGGACACGTTCGCGTGCGACGCGGCCGGCAACCCGACCGGCTCGCCCGTGACCGGGCTCGACCTCGCCGAGCAGGCCTTCTTCGGCGACGCGCAGGTGGCGTCCTTCACCCAGTACAGCCTGATGACCGACGGCACCAACGCCACGGTCGACCAGACCGCCGCGGCGCCGGGCGCGAACCTGGTGAACTTCGTGCGCGGCCAGCGCGGCCTGGAGGACTTCGTCCCGAACGACCTCGCGAAGCTCTACCGCACGCGCAAGCACGTGCTCGGCGACATCGTGAACTCGCAGCCGGTCTACGTGCGCGATCCGTTCTTCGACTACACCGACGCCGGCTACGACACCTTCAAGACCACCAACGCGGGCCGCGCGCCGCTCGTCTTCGCGGCGGCGAACGACGGCATGCTGCACGCCTTCCACGCCGGCACGTCGGTCACCGACCCGCAGGGCGGCGAGGAGGCCTGGGGGTTCATCCCGCGCGCGGTGCTGCCGCGGCTGCATCGCATCGCCGACACCAACTGGTCGAAGCTGCACGAGTACAACGTCGACGCGACGCCGTCGGTCGGCGACGTGTTCGACGCCGCGTCGAGCTCCTGGAGGACGGTCCTGGTCGCCGGCCTGAACAAGGGCGGCCGCGCCTACTACGCGCTCGACATCACCGACCCGGCGAACCCGGTCGCGATGTGGGAGTTCGCGGCCTCGACCGCCTGCTTCGGCCCGACCAACCGGTTCTCCGACTGCGACCTCGGGTACAGCTACGGCAACCCGGTGATCAGCAAGCTGGAGGACGGCCGCTGGGTGGTGTTCGTGACCTCGGGCTACAACAACGTGAGCCCGGGCGACGGCAAGGGCTACCTCTACGTGCTCGACGTGATGACCGGCGAGATCCTGTACAAGATCGGCACCGGCGCCGGCGACACCACCACCCCGAGCGGGCTCGCCAAGATCCGCAACTGGGTGAGCGGCAACGCGGCGCAGAACAACACCACCGCGCGCGTCTACGGCACCGATCTGCTCGGCAACGTCTGGCGCTTCGACGTGAACGACTCGGTCGACTCGAGCGGGAACCCGCTCATGGCGCCGGCGGGCCGCGAGGCGCAGCTCCTCGCCACCGTGAAGGACGGCGCGGGCAACCGGCAGCCGATCACGGTGCGGCCGGAGCTCGCCGAGGTCGGCAGCCCGCCGGTGCCATTCGTGTACGTCGCGACCGGGCGCTACCTCGGCCCGACCGACGTCACCGACACCCAGAAGCAGAGCCTCTACGCGATCAAGGACCCGCTCACGCCGACACCGGTGTCGACCGACCTGCGCACCGATCTCAAGCGGCTCGACATGACCATGAACGCGGCCGGCGATCGCTTCGTGACCTGCGACCAGTCGAGCGGCAACTGCGACTCGCCGCTCGGCTGGTACGTGGACTTCAGGGACTCGGGCGAGCGCGTCAACGTCGAGATGAAGCTGCAGCTCGGCACGCTGGTGGTCGCCTCGAACGTCCCCGGCAACACCGCGTGCGAGCCGGGCGGCATCAGCTACAAGAACTACTTCGACTACGCGACCGGTCTCTCGCCCGCGGGCGCGACGCAGCCGATCGGCTCGAAGCTCTCCAACGCGCTGGCGGTCGGCATCAACGTGATCCGGCTGCCCGACGGGCGGATCGTGGTGATCGGCATGGACTCGAGCGGCACGCCGACGACGTTCGACGCGCCGATCGCCTCGGGCGCGCCGACCGGCAAGCGCATCACCTGGCGGGAGATCTCGCAGTAGGCCGGGATCCCCCCCTCCGGAACGAGCCCGCGCGCGACGCTTTCCGTCCCGCGCGGGCTTTCTTCTTGGCCGCCGCGCCCTCGCGCCCTTCCCCGTGAACCCGCCCCCCACCCGCCCGGTGCTGCGCCTCGCCGCGGCGCTCGCCGCGTCGGTCGCGCTGCACGGCGCCGCGGCGTACGTCGCGGCGGCGGCGCCGTCGCACGGCCGCGGCGCGTCGGATGCCCAGCCGCTGCGGGCGCGGCTCGTCGGCGCGGACCGTGCTGCGCCCGTCCGCGAGGCGGCCGCACCCACGGCGACGGGCGCGGCGGCGGCGCCCGCGGCGCCCCGGACGATCGCGCAGTCGGGCGCATCGCGTGGACTGCCCGTGCCGCCGCGCTACTTCCTGCCCTCGCAGCTCGACGTCCGCCCGCGCCTCCTGACGCGGGTGGAGCCGATGTACCCGCAGGGCGCGCCGCCCGAAGGCGGCCGCGCCGTCGTGCGCCTGCTGATCGGCGCGGACGGCAAGGTCGAGCGCGCGATCGTGGTCGAATCCGCGCCGGGGGACAAGTTCGGCGCGGCCGCCGCGGCCGCGTTCGCCGCCGCGCAGTTCTCCTCGGGCATGCTGAACGGCGCGGCCGTGAAGAGCCAGGTGCTGATCGAGATGAACTTCGCCTCGCTCCTGCCGCCGGGCGTCGCCGGCCTGCCGGCGAAAGGCCGCGAGTAGCCGCCGCTCAGGGCTCCGGCGCTTCGTGCACCCACGCGGCGTGCCGCGGCGCGCGCCGGGTGCGGTCCCACTCCGCGAGCATCTCGTCGCGCACCGCCTTCAGCCGCGCATCCATCTCCGGCGTCATCGTGTCGACGGCGAGCTCGAGCCGGTGCCCGCTCGGGTCGAAGAAGTAGATCGACTTGCAGATCCCGTGGTCGGTCGGCCCGACCACCTCGACGCCGCGCGCCTCGAGGCGCGCCTTGCAGGCGAGGAGCGCGGGCTCGTCGGCGACGCGCAGCGCGAGATGCTGCACCCAGCGCGGCGTCGCCTCGTCGCGGCCCATCGGCGGCGACTCGGGGACCTCGAAGAACGCGACGTAGCTGCCGTCGTCCATGCGGAAGAAGACGTGCATGTAGGGCGAGCGCTCGCCGGTGCTCGGCACGCGGTCCTCGGCGAGGGCCATCGCGTACTCGAGCCCGAGCACCCCGCTGTAGAACTCCACCGTCTCGCGCGCGTCGCGGCAGCGGTAGGCGACGTGGTGCAGCGACTTGATGTCCACGCGGGTCGCCTGCGCGCTACGCGTGCAGCCCCCTCGGCAGCGGGAAGCTCACGTTCTCGGCGACCCCGTCGAGCGTGCGCACGCTCGCGGCGCCGAGCGAGCGCAGGCGCTCGACCACGTCCTGCACCAGCACCTCCGGCGCCGAGGCGCCGGCGGTGACCCCGACGCGGCGCTTGCCGGCGACCCACTCGGCGCGCAGGTTCGCGGCGTCGTCCACCATGAACGCCGGCACGCCCATGTGCTGCGCCACCTCCCGCAGGCGGTTCGAGTTCGAGCTGTTCGGCGAGCCGACGACGATCACGACGTCGACCTCGCGCGCGAGGAGCTTCACCGCGTCCTGCCGGTTCTGCGTCGCGTAGCAGATGTCGTCCTTCTTCGGCCCGATGACGGCGGGAAAGCGCCGCCGCAGCGCCTCGACGATCGCCGCCGCGTCGTCGACCGAGAGCGTCGTCTGCGTCACGTAGGCGAGCTTGGCCGGGTCCGCGACCTCCAGGCGCTCGACGTCGGCGACGTTCTCGACCAGGTGCATGCCGCCGGACGACTGCCCCATCGTGCCCTCGACCTCGGGATGCCCGCGGTGCCCGATCATCACGACCTCGCGGTCCTCGGCGCGGCGCTTGGCGAGCTCGACGTGCACCTTCGTCACCAGCGGGCAGGTCGCGTCGAACACGCGCAGCCCGCGCTCGGCCGCCTCGCGCTGCACCGCCTTCGAGACGCCGTGGGCGGAGAAGATCACCGTGGCGCCGCGCGGCACCTCGGCGAGCTCCTCGACGAACACGGCGCCCTTGCCGCGCAGGCGCTCGACGACGAACCGGTTGTGCACGATCTCGTGGCGAACGTAGATCGGCGCGCCGAAGCGCTCGAGCGCGCGCTCGACGATCTCGATCGCGCGGTCGACCCCGGCGCAGAAGCCGCGCGGATTGGCGAGAATGACTTCCATGAACGCAAAATTCTGCCACAGAGACACAGGGAGCACAGAGAGCACGGAGAAAGGACCTTCTCCGTGTCCTCTGTGCCTCTGTGGCTAATGCTTCCGCCGCGACGCGAGCAGCGCGTCGAGGATCACGAGCGCCGCGCCCACCGTGATCGCCGAATCGGCCAGGTTGAACGCCGGCCAGTGCCAGCCGAGCGCGTGGAAGTCGAGAAAGTCGACCACCTTCCCGAGCGACAGGCGGTCGTAGAGATTGCCGAGCGCGCCGCCGAGGATCGCCGTCAGGCCGGCGCAGAAGAGCTTCTCGTGCGGATGACGCCGCAGCAGCACCACGATCACGGCCGCGGCGACGACGCCGATGCCGATGAAGAGCTCGCGCTGCCACCCCGAGGCGCCGGCGAGGAAGCTGAACGCGGCGCCGGTGTTGTACACCAGCACCAGGTTGAAGAAGCCGGTGACCCGCACGACCTCCCCCGGCGCGAGCCCGGCCTGGACGAGCGCCTTGGTCGCCTGGTCGAGCAGCGCGAGTCCGAGCGCGCCGGCGAGCCAGCCGGCGACCGGGCGCCAGCCGGTCACGGCCGCACCCCCGCCGCGGTCCTGCCTCCGGGAGCGGGAGGGCGACCCGCTGCCCTCCCCCCGCAAGGGGAGGGTCCGGCGGGGGTCCGCCTCATGCAAAGCGGCGCGGCTCGCCCGCGCCGAAGAGGTTCGCCGTGCAGCGCCCGCACAGGGTCGGATGCGCGGCGTCGGCGCCGACGTCGGCGCGGTAGTGCCAGCAGCGCTCGCACTTCGCGTGCGGGCTCGGCGTGGCCACGATCGCGCTCCCGGCGTCCGCGGCGGCCTCGACCGCACGCGCCTGCGACGTGATCAGCACGAAGCGCAGGTCGTCGCCGAGGTGCGCGGCGGCGCGGTGGCGCTCGCCGGTCGCGCGCAGCTCGACCTCGGCCTGCAGCGAGGAGCCGATTCTCCCGGCCTCGCGCAGCGTCTCGAGCGACTTCGCGACCTCGCCGCGCACCTCGCGCAGGAGCTTCCACCGCGCGAGGAGCTCCGCGCCCTCGGGGATCTCCGGGAAGCGGTGCCAGACGTGCATGAACACGCTGTCGTCGGGCTTCCCGGTCAGCACCGCCCACGCCTCCTCGGCGGTGAACGAGAGGATCGGCGCCATCAGCCTGAGCAGGCTGTGGGCGACGTGCCAGAGCGCGCTCTGCGCCGAGCGGCGCGCCGCGGAATCCGCCTTCGTCGTGTACAGGCGGTCCTTCAGGATGTCGAGGTAGAACGCGCCGAGATCCTCGGACGCGAAGATCTGCAGCTTCTGCGCCACTAGGTGGAACTCGTAGCGCGCGTAGTGGGCGACGAGCTCGTCCTGGAACGCCGCCGCGAGAGCGACGGCGTAGCGGTCGATCTCGAGCCATTCGGCGGGCGGCAGCGCGTCCTGCGCGGGATCGAAGTCCGACAGGTTCGCGAGCAGGAACCGCAGCGTGTTGCGGATGCGGCGGTAGCTCTCGACCACGCGCTTCAGGATCTCGTTCGAGATCGAGAGCTCGCCCGAGTAGTCGGTCGCCCCGACCCACAGCCGCAGGATCTCGGCGCCGAGCGTGTCGGAGACCTCCTGCGGCGCGATGACGTTGCCGCGCGACTTCGACATCTTGTGCCCGCCGCCGTCGACGACGAAGCCGTGCGTGAGCAGGCCGTCGTAGGGCGCGCGCCCGTCCATCGCGCACGCGGTGAGCAGCGAGGAGTGGAACCAGCCGCGGTGCTGGTCGGAGCCCTCGAGGTAGAGGTCGGCCGGCCACTTGAACCGCTCCGGCTCGCGCCGCATGACCGTGTAGTGGGTCGTGCCGGAGTCGAACCAGACGTCGAGCGTGTCGGCGAGCTTCGCGTACTCGCGCTCGTCGACGCCGAAGTCGGCCGCGCTCATCGCGAACCAGGCCTCGATGCCGCCCCGCTCGACCGCCTGCGCCGCCCGCTCGAGGAGCGCCGGCATGTCCGGGTGCAGCGCGCCGGTCTCGCGGTGCACGAAGAAGGCAATCGGCACGCCCCAGTTGCGCTGGCGCGACACGCACCAGTCGGGCCGGTTGGCGATCATGCCGTGCAGCCGCGCCTGCCCCCAGGCCGGGAAGAATGCCGTGGCGTTCACCGCGTCGAGCGCGGTCTCGCGCAGCGTGCGGCCGTCGGCCCGCCTGAGCTCCATGCCGATGAACCACTGCGTGGTCGCGCGGAAGATGATCGGGGTCTTGTGCCGCCAGCAGTGCGGGTAGCTGTGCGTGAGCTTCGCCCGCGCGAGCAGCAGCCCGTGGCGCTCGAGCTCGCCGACCACCGTCGCGTTCGCGTCCCAGACCAGCATGCCGCCGACGAGCGCGACGCTCGCGAAGAAGCGGCCGTCGTCGCCGACCGGGTTGTCGACCGGCAGCCTGTAGTGCTGCCCGATCTCGTAGTCCTCGACGCCGTGCGCGGGCGCGGTGTGCACGAGCCCGGTGCCGGCCTCGAGCGTCACGTGCTCGCCGACGATCACCGGCACCGGCCGGCCGTAGAGCGGATGGCGCAGGCCGACGCCCTCGAGCGCGGCGCCCTTGGCGGAGGCAATGAGCTCGCCCGCGAGCCCGTAGCGCTCGAGCGCCGCGCCCGCGAGCTCGGCCGCGAGCACCAGCAGCCCCTTGGGCGTGCGCAGCAGCCGGTACTCGAGCGCCGGGTGCACGCAGACCGCCTGGTTGGCGGGGATCGTCCACGGCGTGGTGGTCCAGATCACCGCGTACGCGGTCGCGGGCGGCAGGCTCGCGAGGCCGAAGGCGCGCGCGAGCGCCGCGCGGTCGGCCACCTCGAAGGCGACGTCGATCGCGTCCGAGGTGCGGTCCTCGTACTCGACCTCGGCCTCGGCGAGCGCCGAGCCGCAGTCGATGCACCAGTTCACCGGCTTCTGGCCGCGGAAGAGCAGGCCCGCGGCGAGGATGCGCCCGAGCGCGCGGATCTCCTCGGCCTCGGTGCGGAACTCCATCGTCTCGTAGGGCGCGCCCCAGTCGCCGAGGACGCCGAGGCGGATGAAGTCGCGCTTCTGCCGCTCGATCTGCTCGGCCGCGTAGGCGCGCGAGAGCTCGCGCGCGCGGTTGCCGTCGAGCCCCTTGCCGTGCAGCTTCTCGATCTGGTGCTCGATCGGCAGGCCGTGGCAGTCCCAGCCCGGCACGTAGGGCGCGTCGAAGCCGGCGAGCTGCTTCGACTTGACGATCATGTCCTTCAGGATCTTGTTGACGGCGTGGCCGATGTGGATGTCGCCGTTCGCGTACGGCGGGCCGTCGTGCAGCACGAAACGCGGGCGGCCGGCCGAGGCGGCGCGGATCCGCTCGTAGAGCCGGGTCTCCTGCCAGCGCCGGATCCACTGCGGCTCGCGCTTCGCGAGGTCGCCGCGCATCGGGAACGGCGTGTCCGGAAGGTTCAGGGTCTTCTTGTAGTCGGCCATCGCTCCGCTCTGCAGGTCGTCAATCCGCCGCCGCGAGCGCCGCGCGCGCCGCGTCGCAGTCGCGCGCGATCTGGGCGCGCAGCGCCTCGAGATCGGGGTACTTCTCCTCGTCGCGGATCTTCTGCACGAACTCGACCCGCAGGTGGCGCCGGTACAGGTCGCCCGAGAAATCGAACAGGTGCACCTCGAGCGTCGCGCGGTCGTCGTCCTTCACCGTCGGCCGCACGCCGAGGCTCGCGACGCCGTGGCGCGGCGCCTCGCCGATGCCGTGCACGCGCACCGCGAAGATGCCGGTGAGCGGCGGCCGGTTGTGCTTGAGCTGCACGTTCGCGGTGGCGAAGCCGAGCGTGCGCCCGAGCTTGTCGCCGTGGACCACGCGCCCGCTGATGCCGTAGTTGCGGCCGAGCAGCACCCGCGCGCGGGCGAGATCGCCGCGCGCGAGCGCGTCGCGCACCGCCGAGCTCGACACGCGCGCCTCGTCGATCGCGACGCTCGGCATCGCCTCGATCTCGAAGCCGTGCGCGGGCGCCGCGCGCTCGAGCAGCGCGAGATCGCCGGCGCGCCGCGCGCCGAAGCGGAAGTCGTCGCCGACGAGCAGCCAGCGCACCTTCAGCGCCTCGACCAGCATCCGGCGCACGAAGTCCTCGGCCGGCAGCGCGGCGAAGGCGCGCGAGAAGCGCTGCACGTGCACGTGCGCCACGCCCTGCGCCGCCAGGAGCTCGAGCTTCTCGCGCAGGCTGGTGAGCCGCGTCGGCGCGGCGGCCGGCGCGAAGAACTCGCGCGGATGCGGCTCGAACGTGAGCACGCTCGCCACCAGGTTGCGCGGGCGCGCGGCCGCGACCAGGCGCGCGAGCATCGCCTGGTGACCCTTGTGGACGCCGTCGAAATTGCCGATCGTGACTGCGGTCGGCCGATCGAGCCGCGGCGCATTGCCTCGCGTGACGAGCACGGCGCGAAAACCCGGTTGACGCTGCAAAAGCGTTGAATTTTAGCGGGTTTTGCGGTGCGCCGGAAGCGGCGCGGGGACGCGGGCGCGGCCGCCGGCCGGAGCGCCCGCCGCAGCGCTCAGTGCAGCCGCACGCACGCCTCGCGCAGCGCGACGACCCGCTCGCGGATCTCGACGAGGTCGGGCGCGTCGGGCGGCGCGCGGCGCAGGTAGTTCGAGAGGTCGGCGAGCGCGGCGCGGAAGCACTGCAGCCTGTCGTAGACCAGCCCGCGGTCGCGCAGCTCCTCGGCCGACTCGGGCACCACCAGCAGCATCCGGTTCATGACCGCGAGCGCCTGCGGGTAGCGCTCGGCCTGCAGGTAGATCGACTTCAGGTTGCGCAGCACGCGCGCGACGATCTGGCGCGGCGTGGCGGTCTCCAGGAGCTCGGCGACGTCGATCTCCGCGTCGCGGGTCTCCGGCGCGAGCTGGGCGAGCCGCTCGCGCAGGTCGTCGAGCGACTGCGGCGCGCCGCCGGCGAACGGATCGAGCACCAGCTGGCCGCGCGCGACCCGCAGCTTGACCAGGAAGTGGCCGGGAAAGGACACGCCCTGCAGCCGCAGCCCGACGCGGCGTCCCACCTCCAGGTAGACGATCGACAGCGTGATCGGGATGCCGGTGCGCCGCGCGAGCACCTCGTTCAGGTAGCTGTTGCGCGGGTCGTAGTACGCGTCGATGTTGCCGCTGAACTGCAGCTCGTCGAACAGGTGGTGGTTCAGCGCCGCGACGCGCTGCTCGGGGAACGCGTCGGCGGCGAGCCGGCCGCGCACGGTGGCCGCCATCGCCTCGATCTGGTCGAGCCACCGCGCCGCGTCGACGTCCGGGTACTCGTCCTCGGCGAGCATCAGGCAGACCTCGGCGAGGTTGAACTGGTCCCGGGTGACGAGCTCGGCGAAGCGGTCGAGTCTGGCGGTCACGGCGCGTGTGGCTCGGGCCCGCGCTTACGCCGCGCGCCTGGCAAAGTCGCGCAGCCGGAACCCGAGACCCCATAGTGCACCGAAGTAGGTCGCCATGCCAAGCCCCACCAGGCCCGCCAGCGCGGCGATCCGGCGCGGCCCGGAGGCGGCGATCCACCACGCCTCGGGCCCCATCGCGAACCACAGCGCGACGCCCATCGCCGCGAGCGCGGCGGCGACCTTGAGCGCGAACGCCCGCCAGCCGGGCTGCGGCGCGTAGATGCCGTCGCGGCGCAGGCGCCGGTAGAGCAGCGCCGCGTTCAGGCAGGCGCCGAGCCCGATGGCGAGCGCGAGCCCGGCGTGGCGCAGCGGGTAGATGAGCGCGGCGTTCATGACGAGCGTCGCGCCGAGCGACACGATCGCGATCCGCACCGGCGTGCGGATGTCCTGCCGGGCGTAGAAGCCCGGCGCCAGCACCTTGACCAGGATCAGGCCCGCGAGCCCGACGCTGTAGGCGACGAGCGCCTGGCGGGTCATCGCGACGTCGTTCGGCGTGAACTCGCCGTAGAAGAAGAGCGTCGTGATCAGCGGCACGCCGACCACCGCGAGCGCGAGCGCCGCGGGCAGCGCGAGCATCAGCGTCAGGCGCAGGCCCCAGTCGAGCAGCCTCGCGTACTCGTCGCCGGCGGCCTGCGCGTGGTGCTTCGCCAGGCTCGGCAGCAGGATCGTGCCGAGCGCCACGCCGAGCAGCCCGGTCGGGAACTCCATCAGCCGGTCGGCGTAGTAGAGCCACGACACGCTGCCGGTCTGCAGGAACGAGGCGAAGATCGTGTTGGCGAGCAGGCTCACCTGCGCCACCGACACGCCGAGCACCGCCGGGCCCATCAGCGTCAGGATGCGGCGCACCCCGGGATCGCCCGGCGCGAAACGCGGGCGCGGCAGCATGCCGATCCGCGCGAGGAACGGCACCTGGAAGGCGAGCTGCAGGACGCCGCCGGCGAGCACCGCCCACGCGAGCACCATCGCCGGCGGCTCGAAGTACGGCGCGGCGACGAGCGCCGCGGCGATGAAGCTCAGGTTGAGCAGCGTCGGCGTGAGCGCCGGCACCGCGAAGCGGCTCCACGTGTTCAGCACGCCGCCGGCGAGCGACACCAGCGAGATGAACAGGATGTACGGGAAGGTGACGCGCAGCATCGCGACCGTCAGCTCGTGCTTGGCGGGCGACGCCGAGAACCCCGGCGCGCTCACGTAGACGATCGCCGGCGCGGCGAGCACGCCGAGCGCGGTCGCCGCGACGAGGGCGAGGAAGAGCAGGGTCGCGACCCGGTCGACGAGCAGGCGCGTCGCCTGCTCGCCCTCGCGGGCCTTGTGCGCGGCGAGCACCGGGACGAAGGCCTGCGAGAACGCCCCCTCGGCGAACAGGCGCCGGAGCAGGTTCGGGATCCGGAACGCGACGAAGAACGCGTCGGTGGCGACGCCGGCACCGAACAGGCGCGCGATCAGGGCGTCGCGCACGAACCCGAGGATGCGCGACACGAGCGTCATGCTGCTGACCGTCGCCATCGCCCGGAGGAGGTTCATCGCGGCGGGAGTATACCGGCCGCCCCGCCCCCAGCCTTGCTCCGCCGCCCGGCCGCCGCTATAATCACCGGCTCGCCAGAATCCGGCCCGATTTCAGCCCTCGATCACCGCAATGGCAAACACCGCACAAGCCCGCAAGCGCGCCCGCCAGTCCGAGAAGCGGCGCCAGCTCAACGCGTCGATGCGCTCGATGGTGCGCACGGCGATCAAGAACGTCCGCAAGGCGATCGCCGCCGGCGACAAGGGCGCGGCCGAGGCGGCGCTCCGCCAGTCGGCGAGCGTGCTCGACCGCATCGCGGACAAGGACAAGATCATCCACAAGAACAAGGCGGCGCGTCACAAGAGCCGCCTTGCCGCGCAGGTCAAGGCGTTGGCTTAGCAACAAGCCGGCGGGCGCGCCCTCCCAGTCTCGCGCCCGTTCGCCGCTGAAGGCGACCGCCCGGGTCGCCTTTTTTGTTTCTCCCGCGTCTCGCACCGGCGCGCGCGGGCGAGTCGAACGCGCGGGCGCCGCCCGCGCCACCCCCCGGCCGCTCGCGGCCACCCCGCCGAAACCTCACTTGCGCGGTTCGCCGTGCGGCGCCCGGGCCCCGCGCGAGCCGACTTCCTCCTGGAGCCGCGCGGTCTTGCGCCCCGGACGCACCTGCAGCTCGTTGTCCTTCGCGAAACCCACCAGGAACCGGTGCGCCGCCGGCTCGATCGTCTTCAGGCGGGCGTCGACCACCACGCACTTCACGCCCTCCGACACGGTCGGCTGGCAGTAGGGGGAGTAGCGGATCGGCGGATCGCCGCCGAACTGCGCCATCACGCCGGCGAGCCGCTCGGCCCAGTCGCTCGGACGGAACGGCCGGCCCTCGAGCGTGAGCCCGATGATCACGAATTCGTCGGTTTCGGGAGCTGACATCTGGCTGACTCGGGCGGCTCGCGCGCGGCCGGCCGGCGGGCGGTGAAGACCACGGCGGGCGGCGCGGACTATAGCGGGAACGGCGCAAACCTCGCTTGCAAAAGCGCACGGTTTGGCGGTTAAATCGCGCGTTCTTTCGAGGGCCCCGGGACCGGGCGCGCAGCGCGCGCCGCGGCCGCGCCGCGCGGGCCCGTGGAGTCGCATGCGCAAGCCCGTCAGCCGCGTCCTGGTCATCAACGACGAGATCCTGATCCTGCGGGAGTTCGTCAAGGGCCTGAACGCCGCCGCCCGCTCGCTCGACAACCCGCTCGGCCTCGTCTTTCTCGGCATGACCACCGCGAGCGAGGCGCTCGCGCGCATCGAGTCCGACGGCGACGTGCAGGCGGCGATCGTCGACGACAAGCTCTACTCGCTCGACGGCGGCAAGTCGAAGAAGCTGCAGATGACCGCGGTCGAGCTCGTGCAGCGCATCACGCGGCTGCGGCCGGAGATCGACGTCTACATCCTGATCGCGCAGGAGCAGGAGGACGAGGTCGTCGACACGCTCTTCGCCGAGGCGGTGGACGGCTACTTCTATCGCGAGGAGCGCGACTACCGCGGCATGTACCGGATCGTGAACGCCGAGATCCAGGAGCGCGCGCGCACGCCCTTCTACGACCAGCTCAAGAACTACGTCTGGATGGCGAAGGACTCGTGGCACACGCCCGGGCACTCGTCCGGCGAGTCGCTGCGCGGCAGCCCGTGGATCAACGACTTCTACGAGTTCATCGGCGAGCACATCTTCGACGTCGACCTGTCGGTCTCGGTGCCGGTGCTCGACTCGCTGCTCGAGCCGCGCGGGGTGATCGCCGAGGCGCAGGGCATGGCCGCCAAGGCGTTCGGCTCGCGGCGCACGTTCTTCGCGACGAACGGCACATCGACCGCGAACAAGGTCATCTTCCAGACGCTGCTCGCCCCGGGCGAGAAGCTGCTGCTCGACCGGCACTGTCACAAGTCGGTCCATTACGGCGTGGTGCTCTCGGGCGCCCATCCGGTGTACCTGAACTCGTCGGTGAACCGCAAGTACGGCCTGTACGGCCCGGCGCCCAAGCAGGCGATCCTCGAGGCGATCGAGGCCAACCCGGACGCCGAGGCGCTGATCCTCACCTCGTGCACGTACGACGGCCTGCGCTACGACCTGCCGCCGATCGTCGAGGCGGCGCACGCGAAGGGCATCAAGGTGATCATCGACGAGGCGTGGTACGGCTTCGCGCGCTTCCATCCCGCCTTCCGGCCGACCGCGCTCGAGGCGGGCGCCGACTACGCGACCCAGAGCACCCACAAGGTCATGAGCGCCTTCTCGCAGGCGAGCATGATCCACGTCAACGACCCGACCTTCAACGAGCACATCTTCCGCGAGAACTTCAACATGCACACGTCGACGAGCCCGCAGTACGCGATGATCGCGAGCCTCGACGTGGCGCGCAAGCAGATGATGATGGAGGGCTACAAGCTGCTCGCGCGCACGCTCGCGCTCGCCGCCGAGCTGCGCGACCAGATCAACTCGACCGGGGTGTTCCGCGTGCTCGAGCTCGACGAGCTCCTTCCGGAGGAGGTGCGCGACGACGGCATCCGGCTCGACCCGACCAAGGTCACGGTGGACATCTCGCGCTGCGGCTACACGGTCGAGGATCTCCAGCGCGAGCTCTTCACGCGCTTCAACATCCAGGTCGAGAAGTCCACGTTCAACACCGTCACGCTGCTGCTCACGATCGGCACGACCCGGAGCAAGGTGTCGCGGCTCTACGACGCCCTGATGCGCATCGCGCGCGAGGGCCGCGCCGCCCGCCGGCTGGTCCAGTTCCCGGACGTGCCCGAGTTCACGCGCCTGCGCTGCCTGCCGCGCGACGCCTACTACTGCGGCGGCGAGGCCGTTCCTTTGCTCGACGAGAAGGACAACCTGAACGAGGGCCTGATCGAGCGGGTGTGCGCCGACCAGATCGTCCCCTACCCGCCCGGCATCCCGGTGCTGGTGCCGGGCCAGGTGATCACCCGGCCGATCCTCGACTTCCTGGTCGGGTCGCTGCGCTCGCAGAAGCGGCTCGAGCTCCACGGCATCGTCTACGACGGCTACGTGCCCTGCCTGCGGGTGCTGAAGGCCGGCGAGGAACAGGGTCTCAAGCGCCTCGGCTGACCCGGCTCGGCCCGCGCGGCCGATCGTTTCCCCGGCGCGCCGCCGGTTCCGGGCGCAACCCGGACGCGGCGCGGCCGGCCGAGTGTGCAACTGCTCACGCTCGCGCACAATTCCGGGCCGCAACCCCCTGTCGGCGTGAGACCTTGCGTTGCACTCCTCAGCGAGCTGTGTTAACTACGACGCAAGTGCTTGTCTGGGGAGGGGGTTATGGTGCCGCGTTCCGCGACGACCACGAAATATGCCTTTCGCATTCGCACCCGGGACGGCCTGGTGGTCGATCATCTGATGATCCACGGCCGCGACGTCGCCGACGCCGAGCGCAAGCTCACGCAGATGTACCGGCACTGCGAGGTGCTGGAATGCCGGCCGCAGGCGCCGGCCGGCGCGAAGGCGGGCGCGGCGCCGAGCTTCGAGGACGTGATCGCGCTCGTCTCGAAGTAGCCGCAACCCCGCGGCTCAGGCCGCGCCGCCCACGGCCGGGCGCTCGCCCGCGGGCGGGGGTGCGACGGCGGCCGCCGGCGCGGCGTCGGCGATGAATCCGGTGGCGAGGAGCTCGTCGAGCAGCCGCGCGTAGTCCTGCGCGCCACGGCTCGTCGGCGCGTGGCTGAAGATGTCGCGCTTGTGGAACGGGCTCTCGGCGAGACCCACGCTCTCGGCGATCCGCGTCTCGCAGAGCTCGGCGCCGAACCGCGCGCGCAGCTCCGCCTCGATGTCGTGCGCCATGCGGCGCCGCGCGTCGAAGCGCGTCAGCACGTAGCGCCGCTCCAGGCGGCGCTTGAGCACGTGCTCCAGCGCCTTCAGCGTGTTCTCGAGCGCGAGCGCGCCGCGCACCGCCAGGTAGTCGGCCGAGACCGGCACCAGGACGCGGTCGGCCGCGAACACCCCCGAGAGCGCGAGCACGCCGAGGATCGGGCAGCAGTCGATCAGCACGCTGCGCTCCGGCTCCCGCGCGAGCAGCGCGTCCAGCCCCTCGCGCAGCCGGTACAGGATGCGCGGCCCCTTGCCGAACAGCGAGTCCACCTTCATCAGCTCGGCGTGGGCGGGCACCAGCTCGGCGCCGAAGGGCACCGGCCGCACGACGCTGCCGAGCGGCTTGCCATCGCTGTAGAACGCGAAGACCGACTCCTCCGAGCCCGGCGCCGGTCCGAGGATGCCCGAGAGGTGCGCCTGCGCGTCGAGGTCGACGAAGAGCGGCGCGCGGCGGCGCCGGGCGAGCGCCGCGCCGAGGTTGAGCGCGGTCGTGGTCTTGCCCACCCCGCCCTTCTGGTTGAACACCGCCAGGCGCGTCATGCCCGCTCCGGCGGGCGGGCCGGGGCCGCGCGGCGCGCTCGCGAACCGCGGTTCCCGGTGGGACAATGTGTTAACATCCGCAGCCAATTATTTCACACGGCGGCGGCAGCCGCCGTTTGCTTTTCGCGGCCATTTTCCGTCGTCCCTCGCGATCGCACGCGCCATGCCCTCCCACGTGATGAACACCTACGCGCGGCTGCCGGTGTCGTTCACGCACGGCAAGGGCGTCTGGCTCTGGGACGAGGCCGGCCGTCAGTACCTGGACGCGCTGGCCGGCATCGCGGTCTCCGGACTCGGGCACGCGCATCCGGCGATCGTCGGCGCGGTCGCGGACCAGGCCGCGCGGGTCATCCACACCTCGAACCTCTACGGGATCCGCCTCCAGGAGCGCCTCGCCGACCGGCTCTGCGAGCTCGCCCGGATGGACGAAGTGTTCTTCTGCAGCTCCGGCGCGGAGGCGAACGAGTGCGCGATCAAGCTCGCGCGCCTGTACGGCCACCGCAAGGGCATCGCGAACGGCGCCATCGTCGTCATGGAGCACGCCTGGCACGGCCGCACGCTCGCGACGCTGTCGGCGACCGGCAACCGCAAGGCGCAGGCCGGCTTCGAGCCGCTCGTGCCCGGGTTCGTGCGCGTACCCTACAACGACGCGCAGGCGGTCCGCCAGGTGGCCGAGCACAACCGCAACGTCGTCGCGCTGCTGGTCGAGGTGCTGCAGGGCGAGGGCGGCATCCACGTCGCCGATCCCGGCTACGTGCGGTTCCTGCGGCAGACGTGCGACGAGCGCGGCTGGCTGCTGATGATCGACGAGGTGCAGAGCGGCATGGGCCGCACCGGCCGCTGGTTCGCGCACCAGTGGGCGGACGTGGTGCCCGACGTGATGCCGCTCGCGAAGGGGCTCGGCTCCGGCGTGCCGATCGGCGCCTGCCTCGCGGCGGGCCCCGCCGCGGGCGTGTTCCAGCCCGGCAACCACGGCTCGACCTTCGGCGGCGGACCGCTCGCCTGCGCCGCCGGCCTCGCCACGCTCGACGCGATGCAGGCGGAGGGGCTCGTCGAGCAC
>JAHDYJ010000201.1 GCA_023383795.1 Burkholderiales bacterium
TCGGACCGGCTCTACTTCGAGCCGCTCACGCTCGAGGACGTGCTCGAGATCGTCGCGCGCGAGAGGCCCTCCGGCGTGATCGTGCAGTACGGCGGCCAGACGCCGCTCAAGCTCGCGCGCGACCTCGAGCGGAACGGCGTGCCTATCGTCGGCACCACCCCCGACTCGATCGACGTCGCCGAGGACCGCGAGCGCTTCCAGCGGCTGCTGCACGAGCTCGGCCTGCGGCAGCCGCCGAACCGCACCGCGCGCACCGAGTCCGAGGCGCTCGCGCTCGCGCGCGAGATCGGCTATCCGCTCGTGGTCCGGCCGAGCTACGTGCTCGGCGGCCGCGCGATGGAGATCGTGCACGCCGAGCCCGACCTCGAGCGCTACATGCGCGACGCGGTCGAGGTCTCGAACGACTCGCCGGTGCTGCTCGACCGGTTCCTGAACGACGCGACCGAGGTCGACGTCGACGCGGTGTGCGACGGCGAGCGCGTGCTGATCGGCGGCATCATGGAGCACATCGAGCAGGCCGGCGTGCATTCCGGCGACTCGGCGTGCTCGCTGCCGCCGTTCTCGCTCCCGCTCGCGCTGCAGGAGGAGCTCAGGCGCGAGACGGCGATCATGGCAAGAGCGCTCGGCGTGGTCGGCCTGATGAACGTGCAGTTCGCGATCCAGGGCGGCGACGTCTACGTGCTGGAGGTGAACCCGCGCGCCTCGCGCACCGTGCCCTACGTGTCCAAGGCGACGGGGCTCGCGCTGGCGAAGATCGCCGCACGCTGCATGGTCGGGCAGACGCTCGACCGCCAGGGCGTCGCCGCGGAGGTGATCCCGGCGTACTACTCCGTCAAGGAGGCGGTGTTCCCGTTCATCAAGTTCCAGGGCGTGGACACGATCCTCGGCCCGGAGATGAAGTCGACCGGCGAGGTCATGGGCGTCGGCGCCGGGTTCGGCGAGGCGTTCGTCAAGGCGCAGCTCGCCGCGGGCGTGCGGCTGCCGAGCGGCGGCAACGCCTTCATCAGCGTCCGCGACGCCGACAAGCCGCCCGCGATCGAGGTGGCGCGCGAGCTCGCGGCGCTCGGTTTCGCGCTCGTCGCGACCCGCGGCACGGCGGCCGCCATCGCGGCGGCCGGCCTGCCGGTCACGCCGGTCAACAAGGTCACCGAAGGCCGGCCGCACGTCGTCGACATGATCAAGAACGGCGAGATCGACCTGATCGTGAACACGGTGGACGAGAAGCGCACCGCGATCGCCGACTCGCGCTCGATCCGGACGACCGCGGTCCAGAGCCGGGTGACCTATTTCACGACCATCGCCGGCGCGCGTGCCGCCTGCGCCGGCATGCGCGCGATGGGCTCGCTCGTGCCCTACGACCTGCAGGGCTTGCACAAGCGGCTGAAGGCTGCTTAACTAGCGGCTGCGTACACGCGTCCTGTTGCCCGTCCCCGGCCCCAGCGCCGGGGTTTTCCTTTTCTGGCGATCACTTATCCACTTATGCCGAAGACCCCCCTGACCGTGGCCGGCGCCGAGAAGCTGCGCGCCGAGCTGCACCGGTTGAAGACCGTGGAGCGGCCGAAGGCCATCCAGGCGATCGCGGACGCGCGCTCGCACGGCGACCTGTCCGAGAACGCCGAGTACGACGCCGCCAAGGAGCGGCAGGGCTTCATCGAGGGCCGCATCGCCGAGGTCGAGGCGAAGCTCGCGAGCGCCCAGATCATCGACCCGAAGCTGGTCGACGCGGACGGGCGCTGCGTCTTCGGCGCGACCGTCGAGATCGAGGATCAGGACGGCGGCGACGCCGTCACCTACCAGATCGTCGGCGACGACGAGGCCGACATCAAGGAAAACAAGATCTCCATCAGCTCGCCGATCGCGCGCGCGCTGATCGGCAAGTACGCGGGCGACGTCGCCGAGGTGCAGGCCCCCGGCGGCGTGAAGCACTACGAGATCCTCGACGTTCGCTACGAGTAGGGACGAGTTGACCGTGGACAGCGGGCAGTGGGCGGCGAAACCGCGCCCGCTTCCGCTCCGATCGAGGTGATTCGCTACCGCGGGCGGGTTCGGCCGCGACGCGTGGGCTTCGCTGGCCGGCGGGCCGCCGGCGGGCCGGCGCCGGGGCGAGTTCGCGAGCGACGCGGGGCGGCAGGCGGCTTCCGCTTGGCCGGTCGCGGCGGCGGCGCGGGCGGTGGCGGCGGCTCGACGCGCTCGCGATACACGACGAGCACTTTCCCGATGTGCTGCACCGGCGCGCCGCCGGAGCGCTCGCAGATCTCCGCGAGCAGGGCCTCGCGCGCGTCGCGGTCCTCCCCGGCGACGCGGATCTTGATGAGCTCGTGGGCGGCGAGCGCACGCTCGATCTCGGCGAGCACTGCCGGCGTGAGGCCGCCCGCGCCGACCATGACGACCGGCGCGAGCCGGTGGGCGCGCGCCTTGAGCGCCTGGCGCTGCGCGGGCGTGAGCGGTTCCGGCATGTCGATGCCTCCTGCGGGGCGATTCTAGAACCTATCTCAAAATGCGAATGCGGTCGCGAAAGTGGGGATCTACAAGGGGCTCGCCCCTTGTTCGTACGACCTCGGTTCGGGCCGCGACTTTGAGTAGGCTCTAGCGGCATGGCGCGCAGCAAGGCGAGCGGCGGCTGGATGAGCGAGCACGTCAACGACCCGTACGTCCGGCGGGCGAGGGCGCAGGGCTACCGCTCGCGCGCGGCGTTCAAGCTGCTCGAACTCGATGCTAAGGAACGCCTGCTCGGACCCGGGCAGACGGTGGTCGATCTCGGCGCGGCGCCCGGCAGCTGGTCGCAGGTCGCGGCGGCCAAGGTGGGCGCGACGGGGCGCGTGATCGCGGTGGACCTGCTCGAGATCGTGCCGCTCGAGCGCGTCGAGGTCGTGCGGGGGGACTTCGCCGAGGCGGCGACGCTCGCGGCGGTCGAGCGCTTGCTCGGCGCCGGCGGCGTCGACCTTGTGCTTGCGGACATGGCCCCCAATATCAGCGGCGTGGCAGCGACCGATCAGGCGCGTGCGGTCCATCTGGCCGAGCTTGCGATGGCGTTTGCGCTGGAGCATCTGAAACCGGGGGGCGCGCTGGTGGTCAAAGTGTTTCAAGGCGCGGGCTTCCCGGAGCTGTTGGCCGAGATGCGAAGGTCCTTTGCGACGGTTGCGTCGCGCAAGCCCGGCGCCTCGCGCGGGCGCTCGAGCGAGATGTATCTCGTCGGACGCCGGCCGAAAGCGCGCAAGGCCACGTAAGTCGTTGATGTGGCGCAGGGAGTTGTGCCTGCGAGGGCTCGATTTTTGGGTTTAGAATAGCCGGCGAGCGGTATCCGCTGCAGAAGGAGCGCACTTGAACAACCTGATCAAGAACCTGGTGATCTGGCTGGTGATCGGCCTGGTGCTGATGACGGTCTTCAACCAGTTCAACACCCGGCAGGCTGCGCAGGCGCCGATGCCGTACTCCCAGTTCGTCGAGGAGGTCAAGCAGGGCCGGATCCAGAGCGTCGTGATCGAGGGCCGGATGCTCCGCGCGACCACCACCGACGGCAAGCGCGTGAACAGCTACTCGCCCGGCGACATCTGGCTGATCAACGACCTCCTGAAGTACGGCGTCAAGGTCGAGGCGAAGCCCGAGGAGGAGCCGTCGCTCCTGATGAACATCTTCGTCTCGTGGTTCCCGATGCTGCTCCTGATCGGCGTCTGGATATTCTTCATGCGCCAGATGCAGGGCGGCGGGCGCGGCGGCGCGTTCTCGTTCGGCAAGTCGCGGGCGCGGATGCTGGACGAGTCCAACAACAACGTGACCTTCGCCGACGTGGCCGGCTGCGACGAGGCGAAGGAGGACGTCGCCGAGCTGGTCGACTTCCTGAAGGACCCGTCGAAGTTCCAGAAGCTCGGCGGGCGCATCCCGAAGGGCGTGCTGATGGTGGGCAATCCCGGCACCGGCAAGACGCTGCTCGCGCGCGCGATCGCCGGCGAGGCGAAGGTGCCGTTCTTCTCGATCTCGGGCTCGGACTTCGTCGAGATGTTCGTCGGCGTCGGCG
>JAHDYJ010000202.1 GCA_023383795.1 Burkholderiales bacterium
TCTTCGTCAAGGACATCCTGCCGCCGATGACGCAGACCGTCGGCATCACGACGACGCAGTTCGCGCGGAGCGAGCCCGCCAAGCTGCGCGCGATCATCGCCGGCCGGCGCAAGGGCGTGGATCTCATCTACGCCAACCCGGACGAGGCGGGGCGCATCTTCGCCGAGGCCTATGAACTCCCGCGCGAGCTCGGCGTGCGCGCGGTGAGGAACATGGTCGATGTCGGCTACTGGAGCCGCGGTGAGATCGACACCAGGGCGCTCGACAACATGGTCGAGGGGTTGCGCATCATCGGCGAGGTCGAGGGGCCGGTCGATTGGTCGAAGCTGGTGGATCGCAGCTTCCTGCCGCCCGATCTGCAGGCGACGGGATGACGCTTGCCGCCGTGGCCGGCCCGGGCCTCCGGGCCGGCGAGGCGCATGCGGCGCTGCGCGGCGTGACGCGGATCTTTCCGCCCGCGGATCGCCGCCAGGCGCCGGTGCATGCGCTCGGCCCGGTCGATCTCGACCTCGCGCATGGCGAGTTCCTCGCCGTGGTCGGCCCCTCGGGCTGCGGCAAATCGACGCTGCTCGAGATCCTCGCCGGCCTCTCGGCGCCGACCGGGGGCACGGTGACCTTCGAGGGCGCTGCCGTGCAGGGCAGCCCGCCCGACGGCGTCGGCGTGGTGTTCCAGGAGGACGCCTCGTTCCCCTGGCTGACCGTCTGGGACAACGTCGCCTTCGGCCTGCGCCGCGCCGGCGTCGATGCGGCCGAGACCGCACGCCGCGTCGATCACGCGCTCGGCTTCATGGGGCTCACGGGGTTCGCGCGTGCCTATCCGGCGCAGCTCTCCGGCGGGATGCGCCAGCGCGTCTGCATCGCGCGCACGCTCGTGCTCGAGCCGCGGCTGATCCTGCTCGACGAGCCCTTCGGCGCGCTCGACCAGCAGACGCGGCTCCTGATGGGCGACGAGCTGCTGCGGCTCTGGCGCGACACCGGCGCGACCATCCTGCTGATCACGCATGCGCTCGACGAGGCGGCGATGCTGTCCGACCGGATCGGCGTGATGAGCGCGCGGCCCGGCCGCTTCATCGACATGGTGGCGACCGGCTGGCCGCGCGAGCGCGACTCGACGATCGTCGCCGACGCCGCCTTCGGCGAGGTCACCGCGCGGCTCTGGTCGTCCTTGCGCGCCGAGAGCCTGAAGGCGCTGGGCGGGGAGCGATGACGCGGGCGGGGTGGATCCGCGTGGCGCTGGTCGCCGGCGCGGTAGCGGCGCTGGAGCTCGCGACGCGCGCGGGCTGGATCGACCCGCACACCATCATCCCGCCCTCGGCGATGGCGGCGGCGCTGGCGGGCCTGGTCGTCTCGGGCGCGATCCTGCCCGACATCGCCAAGACGCTCTCCAACGTCGCCGCTGCCTTCGTGCTCTCGGTGGCGGGCGGGTTCCTGCTCGGCCTTGTCATCCATGCCGCGCCGCGGCTCAGGCGCGCGCTCGATCCGCTGCTGGCCACCTACTACGCGGTGCCGTTCTTCGTCTTCTACCCGCTGCTGATCGTGGTGTTCGGCATGTCGGACCTGCCGATCATCGTCATCGGCTTCCTGTTCGGCGTCGTCGCGATGATCATCGCCACGCTGAACGGGCTCGACCGGGTGCCGCGCGTGGCGCTGAAGGTCGCGCGGCTCGCGCGCATGGACGCGGTCTCGACCGCGCTCGTGATCAAGTTCCCCGCCGCAACGCCCTATCTCTTCACCGGCATCAAGCTCGCGGTCGCCTACTCCTTCATCGGCGTGATCGCCTCGGAGTTCATCCTCTCCGGCGCGGGGCTCGGCTACGCGATCGCCTATGCCTACAACAACTTCGACAACCCGAGGATGTACGCGCTGATGCTGTTCATCCTGGTCAGCGTCACCGCGGTGAACATGGTGCTGCACACGCTCGAGCAGCGCATGCTGCGCCGCCGGGGGCTCGTGCGATGACGGGCGCGCCGGCCTGGCAGCGCTACGGCGACAGCGTCGCTTTGCTCGCGGGGCTGGTGCTGCTGTGGTGGCTGCTCGCGCTCTGGGCAGGCGAGGAGGCGCTGACCGGCCCGGCCGAGACGCTCGCGCGCGCGCGCGAACTCGCCGGCAGCCGGCGCTTCCACGCTCACGTTGCCGAGAGCCTGGCCGCGCTCGGCTATGCGCTGCTGCTCGCCGCCCTCGGCGGGCTCGCCTTGGGCACCTGGCTCGGCGTGAGGCCGCTCGCGGGCCAGGTGGCCGAGCCGATCCTGGTCGCCCTCTATGCCCTGCCGAAGATCACGCTCTACCCGGTGATCCTGCTGATCTTCGGCCTCGGCCTGCCGGCCAAGGTGGCGTTCGGCGCGATCCACGGCGTCATTCCGGTGACGATCTTCACGCTCAACGCCGTGCGCACGATCCGCCCCGTGTATCTGAAGGTCGCGCGCACGCTCCGGCTCACGCCCTGGCAGGCGTTCCGCACGGTCTGGCTGCCGGCCGCCCTGCCCGAGATCGTCTCCGGCCAGCGCGTCGGCTTCGCGCTGACGCTGCTCGGCGTGCTGATCGGCGAGATGTTCGCCTCGCAGCGCGGGATCGGCTTCGTCATCATCAACGCGATCGGGCTGAACGACGTGCCGACCATCATGGCGGCCGCCTTCCTGCTCGCGGTGTTCGCCGCCACCGTGAGCGCGATCCTCCTGAAGATCGACCGCGCGCTGCACCGCCGCACCGCCCGCGCGTGAAAGGGGCTTCCGGTCCGCCGCGTGCGCCCGCAGAATGACACCCTGGCTCACCTGGGAGGCCCAAGAGATGACCACGAGCACGGCCGGGCTCCACCGGCGCACCCTGCTCTCCGCCACCGCCGCCGCGGCCCTGCCGCTCGCTGCGCCGCATCTGCGCGCCCAGCCCGCCGCGGTGAAGATCGGCATCCTCCAGCCCGTCACCGGCGCGCTGGCGCAGGACGGCGAGCACGGGCGGCTCGGCGCCGAGATCGCGATCGACCACGTGAACAAGGCGGGCGGCATCAAGTCGCTCGGGGGCGCGCGGCTCGAGATGGTGTTCGGCGACGCGCGCTCGAGCCCCGAGGGCGGTGTCGCCGAGGTCGAGCGCATGCAGGCCGAGGGCGTGGTCGCGATCGTCGGCGGCTTCGCCTCGCCGATCTGCCTCGCCGCCAGCCAGGCGGCGTCGCGCTACGACCTCGCCTACATCGTCGATGTCGGCGTGTCCGACCAGATCACCACGCGCGGGCTGAAGAACACGTTCCGCTTCGCACCGGGCTTCGGCATGGTGACCAGGGCCGCGCTCGACAACCTGGTCGCGATCAACGACGCCGCCGGCAAACCGGCGAAGACGGTGGTGATCGTGCACGAGGACGGGCTGTTCGGCTCGGGCATGGCGCGCCTGCTCAACGCGCAGCTTCCCGAGCGCGGCTTCCAGGTGCTCGAGACGATCGCGCACCCCACGCCCTCGCGCGACATGTCGAACGTCGCGCTGCGCATCCGCGCGCTCCAGCCCGACCTGATCATCCCCTCCTCCTACTACGGCGAGTTCGTCCTCCTCGCCCGCACCATGCAGCAGCAGCGCATCAGGCCGAAGGCGGGCGTCTATGCGGTGCTGAACGGTGCGGCCTCGAACTTCCGCTTCGTGAAGGAGTTCCCGGACGCGGCCAACCACATCATGGACTGCAACCACTGGGCCGATCCGCGCAAGCCGCTCACCGCCGAGGTGCGCAAGGCGGCCGAGGCGACCGGGCGGTTCTGGCTCTACAACATCGCCCTCAACTACTCCTGCGTGCGGCTGCTGGCGGACGCGATCGAGCGCGCCGGTGCGGCCGACCGCGGCAAGGTCATCGAGGCGCTCGCAGCCTCGACCTTCGCAGGCCACATCATGCCCTACGGCCCGACCCGCTTCGAGAACGGCCAGAACATGGGTGCGGCGCCGGTGAACACGCAGGTGCAGAACGCCGACATCAAGGTGATCTTCCCGCGCGAGTTCGCCGACGCGCAGCCGGTCTTCCCGGCC
>JAHDYJ010000034.1 GCA_023383795.1 Burkholderiales bacterium
GCCGGCTGCAGCCAGCCGATCACCGCGCTTCGCACCCGGTGCACGAAGCGGTCCCAGCCGCGCGGGTTCTGCACGATCTCGGCGCGGAAGAACGACGGGCACAGCACCGCCGCGTGCGCCACCTCGCCGCACAGCCCGCAGCCCACGCAGCCCGAGTTCACGTAGGCCACCGGATCGACCTTCAGCGGATCGGCGGCGGGCTTCACCGTGAGCGACGGGCAGCCCGACAGGCGCACGCAGGAGTGGTCGCCGGTGCACACGTCCTCGTCGACGCCGAAGCGCTCGCGCACCACGCGCTCGCCGCGCCTGAGCCGCTCCGCCACCTGCGGGCGCAGCCGCCGCTGGCGCTCGAGCTGGCACTCGGCGTCGGCGACGATCACCTTCAGGCCCGCGTAGCCCGTCGTCATCGCCTCCTTCAGCGCCCGCTTCATGTCGCCGACGCGGTAGGTGTAGATGTTCCTGACCCAGCCGATGCCGAGGCTCTTCAGCGCGCGCTCGATCGACATGTCGCGCGCCTTGTGCGCGTCCTGGTGCGGCGAGGAGGGGATGTTCTGCGTCCCGGTCGCGGAGCTGTAGCCGTTCTTCATGATGACGAGGATGCCGTCGTCCTTGTTGAACGCGGCGCTCGCGACGCCGGAGGTGAGGCCGTTGTGCCAGAAGCCGCCGTCGCCCATGATCGTCACCGTGCGCCGGCCGAACATCGGGTTGACCGCCGCGTTCGACGCCAGGCCGAGGCCGTAGCCGAGCACGGTGTTGCCGATGTTGAACGGCGGCAGCGTCGAGAACGTGTGGCAGCCGATGTCGGCGGACACGTGGAACCTGCCGGTCTCGCGCTCGAGCAGCTTCATCGCGGAGAACACGGGCCGCTCCGGGCAGCCGACGCAGAAGCCCGGCGGGCGCGGCGGCACCGGCGCGCCGAGCACCTCGGCCGCCCGCCGCTTCGGCGCGGTGAGCGCCTCGAGCGCGCGCTCGACCGCCGCGGTGTCCACCCCGCGCGGCGCGACCCTGCCGATCCAGCGCGCGACCCCGCCGAGCACGACCTCGCCGGTGTACTCGCCGGCCATCGGCAGGCAGTCCTTGCCGTGCACCTTCGTCTGCAGGTCGGCCCTGCGCAGGAGCGCGTGCAGCGCGTCCTCGAGGTAGGCCGGCTGGCCTTCCTCGACCATCAGCACCGCGCGCTTGCCGGCGCAGAAGCGCGTGACCTCCTCGGGCACGAGCGGGTAGGTGACGTTCAGGCAGTAGATCGGGATCGCGGCGGCGCCGAACGCGTCGGCGAGCTCGAGGCTCTGCAGCGCGCGCACCACCGCGTTGTACATGCCGCCCTGGCAGATGATGCCGACGTCGTCGGCGCGGCCGTCGAAGAACTCGTTCAGGGCGTTCTCGGCGATGAACCTCACCGCCGCCGGCCAGCGCACCTCGACCTTGTGCTTCTCCTGCATGTAGGTCGCCGGCGGCAGGCAGATGCGCCCGTAGTCGAAGTCGGGCTCCTCGAGCACGCGCCGGCGCGAGAACGGCGGCGGCACGTTCGCCTTCGCCGGGAAGGCGCCGTGCACGTGACAGGCGCGGATCCGGAGCTCGAGCAGCACCGGGGTGCTCGAGGCTTCCGAGAGCTCGAAGCCCCTCTCGACCATGCGGGTGATGGTCGGCAGATTCGGGCGCGGGTCGACCAGCCACATCTGCGACTTCATCGCGAACGCGTGGCTGCGCTCCTGGATGATCGAGGCGCCCTCGCCGTAGTCCTCGCCGAGGATCACCAGCGCGCCGCCGCGCACGCCCGCCGACGCGAGATTGGAGAGCGCATCGGAGGCGACGTTGGTGCCGACCGTGGACTTGAACGTCACCGCGCCGCGCAGCGGATAGTTGATCGAGGCGCCCAGCATCGCCGCGGCGCCCGCCTCGGACGCGTTGGTCTCGATGTGGATGCCGAGCTCGTCCATGATGTCGCGCGCGTCGTTCAGCACGTCCATCATGTGCGACACCGGCGCGCCCTGGTAGCCGCCGACGTAGGCGACGCCGGATTGCAGCAACGCCTTGGTCACCGCGAGGATGCCCTCGCCGTGGAAGGTCTGGCCGTCGCCGAGCTTGAGCAGCTCGACCTCCTTCGCGAAGCTTCGTTCCATCGCTACGCTCCGTGCCGCAGGGCCCGCGTCATCGGCCGATCAGGACCTCGGGCAGCCAGGTCGCGAGTCCCGGGACGAGGATCACGATCACCAGCATCGCGAGGCCGAGCACGAGGTAGGGGGTCACGGCGTGGTAGACCTGGCTCATCGTGATCTGCGGCGGCGCGACGCTCTTCATCGTGAACAGCAGCATGCCGAACGGCGGCGTGAGCAGCCCGAGCTGCATGCAGATCAGGAACAGCACGCCGAACCACACCGGATCGAACCCGTACAGGGCGACGAGCGGCATGAAGAACGGCAGCGCGATCAGCATCATGCTCACCTGGTCGACGAAGCAGCCGAGCACCAGCAGGATGATCATCATCAGCGCGAGCACCGTCGCCGGGGCGAGCTCCGCGCCGCGGATCGCGTTCACCAGCCCGTTGGTCGCCCCGGAGAAGGTGAGGATCTGCGCGAAGGTGGTCGCGCCGACGATGATGAACAGGATCACGCCCGAGATCGCCGCGGTGCCCATCAGCGCGCGCATCAGGTTGGACCACGTGAGCGAGCGATAGATCCACGCCACCAGCACGGTCGCCACCGCGCCGAGCGCGGCCGCCTCGGTCGGCGTCGCCCAGCCCGCCGCCATCGCGGCGACCACGACCACGAAGATCATCACCAGCGGCACGACGTAGACGATCAGCGGCTTCCAGCGCTCCCACAGCCGGGCTTCCTGGTGCTCGAACGCCGGCGCGAGCGCCGGATTCACGAGCGCGCGGATCACGATCCAGCCGACGAACAGGATCGCGAGCACCGCGCCGGGGAGGATGCCCGCGATCAGCAGCCGCGAGATCGAGATGTCGGCGAGGCTGCCGAGCAGCACGGCGAGCGCCGAGGGCGGGATCAGCATGTCCACGCCGCCGATCGCCATGATCGGGCCCATCGCCATCTTCGGGTGGTAGCCGCGGCGCAGCATCTCGGGCAGGAGCAGGCTGCCGAGGAGCGCGGTCGTCGCTATGGTCGAGCCGGAGATCGCCGAGAACACCGTGCCCGACACCACTGCCACCACCGAGAGCCGTCCCGGCACGCGCCAGATCAGCCGGTCGATCGCATCGATCGCCTTCAACGCGACGCCGGTGTGGAACAGCACCTCGCCCATCAGGACGAAGAACGGGATCGGCGTGAGCGTGAACGAGGAGATCGCCGCGACGCCGTTGCGCACGAGCTGGATGAGCCCGGCGTCCCCGCCGAGCCAGATCCACGCGCCGACGACGTTGATGCCCAGGAACGCGAACGCCGCCGGCAGCGCGGCCACGAAGAGCGCCGAGAGGCAGCCGAACAGGACGAGCGCCGCGAGCCACCATGTCATCGCGGCCGCGGCTCAGACGTGCGGGCCGGCGCCGACCGCCGGGGCGCCGCGTCCGGCCAGCCGGCGCACGAACTCGATCGCGAGCAGGCCGAAGCACGCGGCGACCGGCACGAACAGCCACCACTCCGGGAAGACGACGCTCTTCAGGACCATCGAGCCCTGGCGCGCCGAGTCGAGCACCGTGCGCACGCCGTAGACCACGAGCACCAGGCAGATCGCGAGCCCGACCAGGTTGGCGAGCGCGTCGAGCGCGCGTGCGCGTCCCGCCGGAAGGGCGCGCAACAGCACGTCGAGCCGCACGTGCTCGTTGCGCATCAGCAGCCAGGGCGCCGCGAGGAACGTCGCGAGCGGCAGGCAGTACTCCGACACCTCCAGCACCCAGGGCAGGGTGCCGAGACCGACGTTGCGGGCGAGCACGTCCGCCGTGACCGCGACCGCCATGGCGCCGAGGATGAGCGCCGCCGCGGCGGCGGCGCCCTCGAGCGTGCGCCGGTAGACGCGGTCCATGCGGCGCTGCTACTTGCTGAGCAGCTTCTTCAGCTGCGGTCCGGTGTCGGGCGCGACCTTGATGATGCCGGCCCAGCCCACCTCGTAGGCCTTGTCGTAGTAGCGCTTGGACGTGGCCGCGTCGAACTTGACGGTCTTGATCCCCGCCTTCGCCTGGCGCGCGGTCTCCTCGGCGTTGTAGCGCCGCCAGTGGTCGTTCAGCGACTCGAGCGCGAGGCCCTGCTGGTCGAGGAACTCGCGCTGCTTGGCGGTGAGCTTGTTGTAGGCGTCGAGGTTCACGATGATCGACACCTCGGCGTTGTAGAAGCCGGGATCGACGCGGTACCGCGTCTTCTCGTGCCACTTCAGGTCGAAGATGCCGTGGATCGGCCACCCGTAGCCGTCGACCGTGCCGCGCTCGAGCGCGGTGTAGACCTCGCCCGGCGGCGTCTGCACCATGCTCGCGTTCATCGACTGGAAGAAGTCGCGGTAGACCGGCGTGATGCGGATCTTGAAGCCGGTGAGATCGGGCTTCGAGACGGGCTTGGTCAGGTACAGGTGGAACGGCGTGTGCTCGACCATGCGCGCGAGGTACACGAGCTTCGCCTTCTCGCGCCACACCTTGTTGATGTACGCGTAGGCGCCGTTCTGGCGCTGCTCGGCGGCGGTCACCTGCGCGAGCTTGAGCGCGTCGGCCTCGGGCATCAGGTTGGTGTAGAACGCGCCGGTGTTCATCGCCATCTGCACCACGCCGTTCGACACCGCCTTGCCGACCTCGAAGGTCGGGATCGCCTTCGGCCCGCCGATGAACTCGATCTGCAGCAGTCCCTTGCCGGCCGAGTTCACGTTGCCGATCCAGGCCTCCAGGCGCCGGACGTAGTTGCTGTTCTCCGGGAACGCGCTCACCAGCCTGAGCGTGACCTCCTGCGCCTGCGCGGCGGACGGGGCGAGCGGGACGATGAGCGCGACGAGCGCCGCCGCGAGCGTATGACGGGCACCGACCATGGGCGTTCCTCCTCGTTGGTGGTTTGTGTGTTCGTGCTGCGCCGAGCGAACCCATGAGGCTAGGCCGGGGGTGCGCATTTGTCAAATTGATGCCCCGCATGGTAAGAATTCACCATCGAAATGTGGGCGCCGCGCCGTGCCGCCGGCCAGCCGTGAACCTCGACAACCTCGATCTCAACCTGCTGCGCGTGTTCGACGCGGTGCTGCGCGACCGCAGCGTCACGCTCGCCGGCGAGCGCATCGGCCTCTCGCAGCCGGCCATGTCGAACGCGCTCGCGCGGCTGCGCAAGCTGTTCGGCGACCCGTTGTTCGTGCGCACCCCGCGCGGCATGCACCCGACGCCGTACGCGCAGCGCCTCGCCGACCCGGTGCGCCAGGCGCTCGACCTGCTCGAGCTCACCCTGCGCGCGCGCACCGTGTTCGAGCCGGCGACCGCCGACCGGATCTTCCGGCTGCACATGTCCGACATCGGCGAGATGGTGTTCCTGCCGCCGCTGCTCGAGCGGCTGAAGGACGACGCGCCGCACGCCCGGATCGAGGTGGTGCAGCATCCGCTCGCCGGGATCCGCGACGCGCTCGCCGCCGGCGAGCTCGATTTCGCCGTCGGCTTCATGCCCGAGCTCGGCGCCGGCATCGCGCAGCGGCGGCTCTTCCGCGACCGCTACGTGTGCATCGTGCGCGCCGGCCATCCGCGCGTCGGCCGGTCGCTCTCGGCCGCGCAGTTCCGCGCGGCGCAGCACGTGCTGATCGCCTCGTCGGGCACCGGGCACCAGGTGGTCGAGCAGATGCTCGCCGAGAACGGGCTGCTCGACGCGGTCGCGCTGCGCGTGCCGCACTTCATGGTCGTGCCGATGATCCTCGAGCGCACCGATCTCGTCTGCACCGTGCCGTGGCAGCTCGCGCACGCGTTCGCGCGGCTCGGGCGCTTCCGCGCGCTCGAGCTGCCGGTCCCGATGCCGTCGTTCGACGTCAAGCTGCTGTGGCACGAGCGGCACGAGCAGGACCCGGGCAACCGCTGGCTGCGCGAGCTCGTGATCGAGCTGCACGGCGAGGAAGGGGAACGGTGAGGAGCGAACGGTGAACCGGAAACGGGACAGCCCGGCGTGCTCCGCGCCGCCGGCGCAGAGTAGAATCCGCCGCTGCTCCTGTCGATCGACCCCGATGGCCGAGGACCTCGATGGCTGACGGCGGGCGACGCGGCCTCGCGCGCGGCCTGACCAGCTACGGCGACGCCGACTTCTCGCTCTACCTCAGGCGCTCGTTCGCGCGCTCGATGGGCTACTCGAGCGAGATGCTCGCGCGCCCGGTGGTCGGCATCGCCGACTCGGCGAGCGGGTTCAACAACTGCCACCGCCATTTCCCCGAGCTCGTCGAGGCGGCGAAGCGCGGCGTGCTCGCCGCCGGCGGCCTGCCGCTCGTCTTTCCGACCATCTCGCTCGGCGAGGTGTTCCTGCACCCGACCAGCATGATGTTCCGCAACCTCATGTCGATCGACGTCGAGGAGATGATCCGGGCGCAGCCGATGGACGCAGTGATCCTGCTCGGCGGGTGCGACAAGACGGTGCCCGCGCAGCTGATGGGCGCAGCCTCGGCGGACGTTCCGGCGGTGCAGGTCGTCGCCGGGCCGATGATGCCGGCGCGCTGGCAGGGCGAGCGCCTCGGCGCCTGCACCGACTGCCGCCGCTTCTGGGCGATGTACCGCGCCGGCGCGATCGAACGGCGGCGCATCGAGGAGGTCGAGGGCAACCTCGCCACCACCGCCGGCACCTGCGCCGTCATGGGCACCGCGAGCACGATGGCCGCGATCGCCGAGGCGCTCGGCATGGCGCTGCCCGGCACCGCGGCGATCCCGGCGGTGCACGCCGACCGGCTGCGCGCGGCCGAGGCGAGCGGCCGACGCGCGGTCGAGCTCGCGCGCGATCCGATCCGTCCGTCACAGATCATCACCGCGCGGTCGGTGGAGAATGCGCTGCGCGTCGCGCTCGCGATCGGCGGCTCGACGAACGCGATCCTGCACCTCACGGCGATCGCCGGGCGGGTCGGCGTCGAGGTGTCGCTCGGACGGCTGAACGAGCTTTCCGACTCGACGCCGGTCCTGGTGGACCTGAAGCCGTCCGGCGAGCACTACATGTCCGATCTCTTCGCCGCGGGCGGCATCGGCGCGGTCATGCGGGAGCTCGAGGAACTGCTGCATCTCGACTGCCGGACGGCGAGCGGCGAGACGCTCGGCGAGCGGCTCGCCGCGCCGACCGGGTACGTCGACCGCGGGATCGTGCGGCCGATCACCGAGCCCTATCGGCGCGAGGGCGGCCTGGTGGCGCTCTTCGGGACGCTCGCGCCGCAAGGCGCGATCCTCAAGCGCTCCGCGGCCGACCCCGGGCTCTTCGAGCGCGCGGGCCGTGCGGTGGTGTTCTCCTCGCTCGAGGACCTCGCCGCGCGGATCGACGCACCGGACCTCGACGTGACGCCGGACGACTTCCTGGTGCTGCAGAACGCCGGACCGAGGAGCGGCGCGGCGATGCCCGAGGCGGGCTACCTGCCGATCCCGGCGAAGCTCGCGCGCGCAGGCGTCAAGGACATGGTGCGGATCTCGGATGCGCGCATGAGCGGCACCGCGTACGGCACGATCGTCCTGCACGTCGCGCCGGAGGCCGCCGTGGGCGGCCCGCTCGCGCTCGCGCGCACGGGCGACCGCATCGGGCTCTCGGTGAAGGCGCGCCGCATCGACCTGCTGGTGGACGAAGCGGAGCTCGCACGCCGGCGCGCGCAGTGGCGCTCGCCGGTGCGGACGCCGGCGCGCGGATATGCGAAGCTCTACATGGACCACGTGCTGCAGGCCGACGCCGGCTGCGATTTCGATTTCCTTATAAAGGCTTGAACGAGCGAGGAGCACGATCCATGACCGAGCGACTCAAGGGCGTGCTTGCCCCCGTGGTCACCCCGTTCACGCAGGACCTTGCGCCCGACGCGAAGCGCTTCGTGCGCCACTGCAAGTGGCTGCTCGGGCACGGCTGCAGCGGGCTCGCGGTGTTCGGCACCAACAGCGAGGCGAACTCGCTCTCGGCCGAGGAGCGGATGATGCTCCTCGAGGAGCTCGTCCAGGCCGGGGTGCCCGCGGAGAAGCTCATGCCGGGCACCGGCTGCTGCGCGCTGACCGACTCGGTGCGGCTCACCGCGCACGCGGTGAAGCTCGGCTGCGCCGGCGTGCTGATGCTGCCGCCGTTCTACTACAAGGGCGTTCCGGACGAGGGGCTCTTCCGCAACTTCGCCGAGGTGATCGAGCGCGTCGCCGACGAGCGGCTGCAGCTCTACCTCTACCACATCCCGCCGGTCGCGCAGGTGCCGATCACGCTCGGGCTGATCGAGCGGCTGCTCGCGCGCTATCCGAGGATCGTCGCGGGCATCAAGGACTCGTCGGGCGACTGGAACAACACGCAGGCCGTCCTGGACGCATTCGTCGGGAAGAGCGGCGGCAAGCAGGGCTTCGACGTGTTCGCCGGCAGCGAGGTGTTCCTGCTGCGGAACATGCGCGCGGGCGGCGTCGGCTGCATCACCGCGGGCGCGAACGTCAACCCGCACGGGATCGACCGGGCCTACCGCGGCTGGGAGACGCCGGAGGCCGAGAAGCTGCAGGCGTCGATCGACGCGGTGCGCAAGGTCCTGCAGTCGCAGGTGTCCATGATCCCGGCGCTCAAGGCGACCATCGCGCACTACGCCGGCGACGCGGGCTGGTCCGCCGTGCGCCCGCCGCTGGTCGAGCTCACCGCGGACCAGCAGTCGGCGATGGTGAAGGCGCTGCAGGCGCTCGGGTTCGAGATGCCGGGGATCCGGTAGCGCGGCGGCCCGCCGCTGCGTGACGTATTTCTCGTTCGCTATGACAATGGCATTGCCGCGGCGCTGGCCGCGGCGCAGGCTGCCGCTTGCGTGAAAGGGCAAACCCGGCGCGAGCCGGGGGCGCAAAGTCACCGGTCTGCGCGGATCGCAGACGGCCGGACTGCCACGCGGCGGCTGAGAGCTGCACGATCCACGGGCGCCCCCGTGCGCCCATCGCAGCGAGCCTCGACCGCCGGTAGCGCGGTTCGCGTCGCGCGTCGGCGTCCCCTCGGACCGGACAACACAACTCGAACACGTTCGAAGGGGGCTGTCATGAATCCGCTCGACCGGCGCGCGGCGACGTGCGACCACGACCGGCGCCTCGCTCGTCCGCGCGCTGTCCGTCCTTCCCTCGTCCGCCCCGGAACCGTGCTGCGCGCGGCGCTCCTCGCATGTGCGCTCGGCGCCGCGCCGGCCGCCTCCGCCCAGCTGACCGACCCGGGCCCGGATCTGCGCCCGCCGGTGGCCGGCTTCGCCAAGGGGCGCGTGCTGGTGCAGCCGCGCGCGGGCCTGCCCGAGCGCGAGCTCGACCGCGTGCTCGCGCCGCACGCGGCGCGGCGGGTGCGCCTCATCCGGCAGATCCGGGTTCACGTGCTCGAGCTCCCGCCGCAGGCGAATGCGCTCGCGGTCGCGCGGGCGCTGCGCATGCATCCGCACGTCGAGTTCGCCGAGCTCGATCTCGCGATCGCGCCGGCGCTGGTCCCGAACGATCCCTACTACGGGCAGGCCTGGCACCTGCCGAAGATCGGCGCGCCGCAGGCCTGGGACGCTTCCACCGGCGCGGGCGTCACGATCGCGATCCTCGACACCGGCGTCAACGCGGCCCATCCGGACCTCGCCGCACGCATGGTCTCCGGCTGGAACGTGTACGACAACACGCCGGACACGAGCGACGTCTACGGCCACGGCACCAAGGTCGCCGGCGCGGCGGCCGCCGCGGGGAACAACGGCGTCGGCGTGGCCGGCGTGGGGTTCGCCGCGCGCATCATGCCGATCCGGATCTCGGATCCGAGCGGCTACGCGTACTTCAGCGACATGGCCGATGGCGTGATCCGCGCCGCCGACTTCGGCGCGCGCGTGGCGAACATCAGCTACCAGGGCGCGGCCGGCAGCGCGTCGGTCGACAATGCGGCGCAGTACATGCGCAGCAAGGGCGGGGTGGTCGTGGTGAGCGCGGGCAACACCGGCGCCGAGCAGGCGATCAACGCGAGTCCGAACGTGACCGTCGCCTCGGCCACCGACAGCGCCGATCAGCGTCCGAGCTGGTCGAGCTTCGGCGGCTACGTGGACATCGCGGCGCCCGGCGTGAGCGTGCTCACGACGACGAGCAGCGGCGGCTATGGCGGCTTCTCCGGGACGTCGGCCTCCTCGCCGGTGGTGGCCGGGACCTATGCGCTGATGATGGCCGCGAACCCCGCGCTGCAGCCGGCGGACCTGGACGCGGCGCTCTTCGCGAGCGCGGTGGACCTCGGCGCGACGGGCAAGGACGCCTACTACGGCGCCGGGCGCGTCGACGCCGCCGGCGCGGTGTCCGCCGCGCGGCAGGCGATCGCGCGCGACACCACGCCGCCCGCCGTGTCGATCACCAACCCCCCGGCCGGCAGCAAGGTGAGCGGCGTCGTCCCGGTGGACGTCGTCGCGTCCGACAACGTGGCGGTCGCGCGCGTCGAGCTGCTGGTGAACGGCAGCGTCGTGGCGACGGACGCAGTGGCGCCGTACGCGTTCGCCTGGGACAGCGCCGCAGGGGCCGACGGCGAAGCGACGCTCTCCGCGCGCGCTGTCGATGCGGCGGGCAACGCCGCGCTCTCCGCGGCCGTCAAGGTGACGGTCGGCAACGACACCACGGCGCCCCTCGTGCAGATCGTCAATCCCCCGAACGGCGCCCGGGTCACGGGCACGGTCACCGTCAGCGTGAGCGCGAGCGACGACAACAAGGTCGCGAAGATCACGCTCGTGATCGACGGCAAGGAGGTCGCGACGAGCTACGGCGCGAGTCTCTCCTACGCCTGGAACACCGGCGGCGGCAAGGGCAAGGGCGCAGGCAAGGGCAAGAACGCTTCCTCCGGCGGCACGTCCACGCTCACCGCGCGCGCGACCGACCCGGCCGGCAACATCGGCACGGCAACCGCCACCGTCACGCGATACTGACGCGGCGCGCGGAGCGTGCCACGCAAAGCGAGACGGCCGCCCGCGGGCGGCCGTCTCGTTTGGCGGGTGTGTTGCGGTCTGCGCGGCGCGTCAGGCGCGGAGCCGGCGCCGCAGCCCCAGCGCGGCGAGCGCGCTGCCGAGCAGGAGCAGCATCCCGGGCTCGGGAATCTCGGTCGGCGGCCCGCCGCCGGTGTCGTAGAAGGTGAGGTGCGAGAGCTCGAAGAGTTGCCCGTTCGCCGGGTTGAGCGGCGTGTTCCACTCGCCGGACGAACCGAACACGTCGAACAGGTTGAAGAAGTCCCCGCCCTTTGCGACGAAGAAGGTGATGTCCGGATCGTCGAGATCGTTCTTCTCGTAGACCCACTCCCCGGTCTCCCCGTCGCCGGAGGTGACGAAGCTGAACTCGGTGCCGTCGATCGTCGGAAAGAGCGGGTTGATCGCGGCCTCCCCGTCCTCTTCGTCCACCTCGAAAACGCCGTCGCCGAGGTAGGCGAACTTGATGATGACCGGAGATCGATCCGGGTCGTACTGCTCGGGAATCGCGCAGTTCGCGAAGCCTTGACCGAATACGCCCGCGCAGTCGTTTCCTTCGATCGTCGCGATGAAGGCCGCCGACGCCGTGCCCGAAATCGCCATGAGCGCGGCGCCTGCAACCGCGGTGAAAGTGTTCCGGATGGTGGATTTCATGTCCCTGATTGCTCGTGTGGAGTTTGCTTGAGGGGACGGGTAGCAAGAGTCGGACCGAGTAACGACCGGAGTCAGATTTCCCGCTGTCCGGTTTTCGACAAACTGGCATAACAGATTGATTTCATAGATGTCATGGACGAAGGCCGGCTGCCGATCGGCCGTCGCCGGCCTTGGCCGGCCCATGCCTGAGCTAGTCCGAGCGGATAGACCGTAAAGCCTATCGACGCGCCGCTCCCCACGGCGGCCCCGAGGCAGGCCTCGACCCTAGCGCGGCGCGGGGTGGGGCTCGCCGTTCGGGGCAGCCTCGAGCGCCGCCTCGAGCTCCAGGACGCGCCGCTGGAAGAGCGCATTCTGCTGGCGCAGGTTGCGGTTCTCGGCTTCCAGCGCGGCGATCCACTGCCGGGCGCGCTGCGAGTCGTCGGACTCGGTCTCGAGCCGGCGCAGCGCCGAGCGGATCCGCAGCAGTTCGTCGTTCTGCCGTGCGAGCTCGAGGTAGATGCCGCTGCAGCCGTAGGGGTAGTAGCCCGGCGGATAGTAGTACCCGGCGCCGGGCGCAACGGGTTGCGCGGCGGCCGGCGCGCCGAGCAGGGCGGCGAGCAGGCAGGCGATGGAGACCCGAACGATGCACATGCGTGGCCCTCCTGTTCCCGCGGGCCCGCGCCTACGGCCCGACGTCGCGCTTGAGGATCGCGAGCGCGTCGAGCAGCGCCCGCTCGTAGCGCGCCTTCTCGGCCGCGATGCGCTCGGGCGGCCACTTGTAGAAGCCCTCGCCGGTCTTCACGCCGAGCTTGCCGGCGGCGACGCGCTCGCGCAGGCAGCGGGCCGGCTCCGCGCTGTTGTTGAGCGTCGGGAAGGTCGTCGCCGACGCGGCGCAGTGGATGTCGAGGCCGGCGAGGTCCTTCTGCAGGATCGGGCCGGCACCGATGAACCGGAAGCCGAAGCCGTAGCGGACCGCCTTGTCGACGTCCTCGGCGCTCGCGATGCCCTCGTCGACGAGCCAGAACGCCTCGCGCGCGAGCGCGTGCTGGATGCGGTTGGCGAGGAAGCCGGGGATGTCCCTGCGCACCAGCACCGGCACCTTGCCGAGCGCCTTCATGTCCGCGACGAGCCGCTCGCACACGGCCGGATCGGTCGCCTCGCCCCGCACGACCTCGACCAGCGGCACGATGTGCGCCGGCATGAAGAAGTGCAGCCCGCACATGCGCGCGCCGGTCGCGAGGCCGCGCCCGATCGCGCTGATCGGGAAGCTCGAGGAGTTGCTGGCGAGCGTCGCATCGGGACGCGCGAGGCGCTCGAGCTCGGCGAAGACGCGCCGCTTCAGCGCGAGGTCCTCGGGCGCGCACTCGATCGCGAGCCCGATCCCGGCCCACGGCGCGTCCGGGGCGGCGGGGTGGGCGTGCAGCCGCGCCGCGACGAACGGCGCGTCGAGCTGCGCGCAGGATTTCGCGACGCGAGCGGCCAGGGACGCCCGTCCTGCCGGGCTGGGCTCCACGACGTGCGCGGTCCAGCCGCCCGCGACCAGGATCGCCGCGATGTCGGCGCCCATGGTGCCGCCGCCGATCACCGCCGCCGACCGCAGCGCTTCGTGTCGCATGCTGCCTCCCCTTTGGCGTCCATTGGCGCCACGGCCTGCGCGGGCCCTGAAACTGGACCGGCCCGGGCGCGCACCGATTATGCGCGACCGGGCCGGGGACGGGGGCTGGCGCGCAGCGCCGCTACTGGGTCGGCAGCCCCTTCGCCCGCCATTCCGGGAAGCCGCCGCGGAACCAGTACACCTGCTTGTAGCCGGCCTTGATCGCCGCGACGCTCGCCTTGTAGCTCTTCCAGCACTCGGCGCCGTTGCACGCGAAGATGACCGGCGAGTTCTTGTCCTGCGCGAGCTTCGTCAGGTCGAAGCTGTCCTTGGTCTGGTCGAATCCGACCTCCTTGCGACTCTTCTCGCCGTAGGGCAGCGACACCGCGCCTTTGATGTGCCGGTCGGTGTACTCCTCCTTGTTCCGTGTGTCGTAGATCGGAACGCCCTTCTTCATCAGCTCGGCCGCCTCCTCGGCGGTCACGATCCTCGCGCCGTCGAGCACGCGCGGCGTGAAGTAGCCGAGCGTCGAGACGTACTCGAAGTCGGCGACGGTGATCGGCGTCATCTTGGTGACGTCGAGCCCGGCGAGCTGGGCGCCGGCGAGCACCTTCGGGTTCGGCGCGAGGAAGGCGGCGCGCAGCTTGTCCTTGGTGGGCTTGTCGAGCGAGCCGAGCACCGCGACGCTCGTCCCCGGCGCAGCCTTGGTCTCGAGCAGGATGCGGCCCTTGTTCCGCTTCAGCCAGTCCTCGGCGAGGCGGCGGTCCGCGACGGCGACGTCGGCCTGCCCGAACTCGAGCGCGAGCAGCGCGGCCTCGTGGTAGCGGAACTCGCGTATCTCGGCGAAGTGGCGCTTGGCCTGCAGCCCCTTGGCGTTCAGCTCGCCGCGCGCGAGGTAGGTGGCGAGCGAATCGGTCGGCGGCATCGCCAGGCGCTTGCCCTTCGCGCCCTCGAGCGAGGTCACCCCGCTCGCTTCGGTCGCGAGAAAGACCGCGGTCTCCTCGCCCGGGAAGCGGGCGACCGGCTCGTAGCCGTAGCGGACGGCGCTGCCGACGACGTGCGCGGGTCCGATGATGAGGTCGTAGCCCCCCGAGCGCGTGCGCTGCAATTCGCGCGAGAGGTCCCTGCCGAACGTGAGCCGGACCTCGAGGCCGGACGCGGCGGCAACGTAGTCGGTGAGGGCCTTGTAGCGATCGACGAAGAACGCGGTGTTGATCTCCTCGCGGGCCTCCCCGGACACGCTGGCCTTGATCGTGGCCGAGGCGGGCAACGCCGGGAGAGCGAGAGCAGCGGCGAGGGCGCCGGCAAGAAGCGTGCGCATGTGTTCTCCTGCGAGCGGTTGCGTCCATCGCCGCGGGCCGAGGCGGGCAGACGTGGACGATCGTTGGATGTATGGCGTCGATTCTAGGAGACCGTCCGCGCGGCCGCTGTGACGGATTGCTCGTCCGTCCGGCGCCGTCGGCGGCCTCAGCGAGGATTCCGGCACCGCTCGAGCCGGCGGCGGAGCTCGTCGAGGGCTTCGGCGTCCAGGCCGGTCTCCGGATCGCACCAGACGAGGCGGTGCCGCTCCGCTCGGGGCCAGCCGCGGTCGTCGTCATCGAGCGCGATCCACTCGCCCGCGTAGCGCGACGCGTCCAGCCAGGACCGGATCGAGGCGTAGCGCGTCGGCCCGCGGTCGCCGGTCGTCGCGATCACGCGTGCGGCGAGCGGCGCGATCCGCCGCTTGAGCTCGTCGAGCGGGTGCGCGATCTGCCACGAGGAGCTGATGACGATCCGCACCTCCGCGTGCGGCTCGAGCGCCTCGGCGAGCGCGGGAACGTGCGCGAACCGCGGCAGCGTGGTCCCCGGCGCCGCGCCGAGCCACGCGCGCTCGTCGAGCGCGTCGAGCGGGTGCAGGACGCCGTCGAAGTCGAGCATCAGCACCATGTTCAGGCGACCATCCCGCAACGCCGTAGCGAGGAGATCATCGAGGCGTCCAGCATGTACCGGTAGGCGCGCGCAGGATCCGCCGCGAGGCTCGCCATCTCCGCGAGGTTGCGGCTGCGCACGACCGGATCGCGCTCCTCCATCAGCCGCTTGTTGCGCTCGGTGATCGCGCTGATCGCGTTGATCGCCTCGGGCCGGCGCTGCGGCTCGTAGCCGTCGAGCTCGGCGTCGGGCGCCGCGCCGTGCCACACGCGCGCGAGCCGCGCGCACAGGCTGAGCGCGTCGTGGATCCCGCCGTTCAGGCCCATGCCGCCCAGCGGATTGTTGAGGTGGGCCGCGTCGCCGGCGAGGAACACCCGCTGCTTGCGGTAGGTCGCCGCGACGCGCTGGTGCACGCGATAGACCGCCTTGACCAGGATCTCGTAGGGCTCGGGCCGCGGCAGCAGGTTCTGCAGGCTGTCCTGCAGGCGCTGCTCCTTCATCGCCTCGCTCGGTTCGACCGCCGGATCGACCGGCGTGATCACCCGCCACATGTCGGGGATCTCGAGCAGCAGGTACCACTCGACCGGGTCCGCGGTGTAGTTGACCGAGCAGATGTCCGGCATGTGCCGCTTGAAGTCGTGGCGCGTGCCGGCGACGAGGAAATGCTCCGGGAACGTGAATCCCTCGAAGGCGATCCCCGCGGCCTTGCGCACCCGGCTGCGGCCGCCGTCGGCGCCGATCAGGAAATCGCAGGCGAGCGTGCGCCGCCCGCCGGGCGCATCGACCTCGATCCGCACCTCGTCGTCGGTCTGCCGCAGTCCGGCGAAGGTGTGCTCGAGGAGCAGCGACGCGCCGATCCGGGCGAGCTCGCGGTAGAGCCAGTCGACGAGCTTGAACTGCTCGCACTGCAGGCGGTACGGATGGCGCGTGTCGCGCGCGAGCGCGGAAAAGTCGAACTCCGCGATCTTGCCGCGGCGCCGGTCGCGGAACTGGCTCACCGGGGCGACGAGGCCCATGCGGAGCAGCGCCGCTTCCGCGCCGCACTCCTCGAGCAGGTCGAGCGTCGGCGGATGGAACGTCGAGGCGCGGTAGTCGGGCTGCACGCCGGCCTCGCGCTCGATCAGCGTGACGGGGATGCCGGCGCGGGCGACGAGCAGCGCGGCGAGCGCCCCGACCGGCCCGCCGCCGACGACGATTACGCGGTCGTGCTTGCGCCGCATCGCGCGCGGGCCAGCCTTCCTACCAGTAGCGCATCGCGCCGCGGAAGAGCTCGGCGAGATCCTCCTTCGTCGCCGGCCGCGGCGAGTTGTCCATCAGGCGCTTCTGCGGAAACGCGCCCTCGGCGAGCGAGTCCGCGTCCGATTCGCGGTAGCCGACCGCCTGCAGTCCCTGCGGGAACCCGGTCGCCTGCATCATCGCGATGATGCGCTTGGCGACGATCTCGCCGGCGTCGGCCGGCGTCGCGCCGCGCACGTCGGCGCCGAGATCGGCGGCGCCGTCGAGATGGCGCTCGGGGCATGCGCTCGCCGTGAACCGGTAGACCGACGGCGCGTTCAGGATCACCGCCATGCCGTGCGGGACCATCGGGTGCGCCTGCGGGTAGTCCGCCGCGCGGTAGTCGCGCACCTGGCCCGCGACCGCGTAGGACATGCCGTGCGGCAGGTGGCACCCGCCGTTGCCGAACGCCATGCCGGCGAGCGTGCCCGCGTACATCATCTGGCCGCGCGCTTCGGCGTCGGAGCGGTCTGCCACCGCACGCACGAGGTACCTCCCGATCAGGCGCAGCGCCTCGCGCGCCGGCAGGTCGCTCCACGGGTTGGCGCCGTTGTAGAGCGGCCGCGCGCTGGCGCTCGCGGCCTTCGGGCGCATCGTGTGCGGCCGGCAGGTGTAGCACTCGAGCGCGTGCGAGAGCGCGTCGAAGCCGCTCGCCGCGAGCACCGTGCCCGGCAGCGTCATGGCGGTGTCCGGATCGACCAGCGCCATCGTCGGGATCATGTGCTTGCTCGCGATGCCGGTCTTCAGCTTCCGCGCGACGAAGTCGAACACCGCGACGCCGGTGGTCTCGGAGCCGGTGCCGCTCGTCGTCGGGCAGGCGATGTGCGGCTTGAGGGGACCCGGCACCGGACGGCCCTCGCCGATCGGCGCGTTGACGTAGGCCGTGAAGTCCGCCGGGTGCGTCGCGAAGAGGTTGGCGGCCTTGCAGGTGTCGATCACCGAGCCGCCGCCGACCGAGACGAAGCCGTCGAAGCGGCCCTCCTGCGCGAAGCGCGCCGCGGCCTGGAACGAGGCGTCGGTCGGCTCGACCTCGACATCGGCGTACACGGCGTAGTCCACGCCGGCCTCGCGGAGCGAGCGCTGCGCGGTCTCGACGAACGGCAGCGCGGCGAGCCGCTTGTCGGTGAAGAGCGCCACGCGCTTCAGCCCGAGCTCGCGCGCGCGGTCGCCCGCCTCGCCGATCGCGCCCGGCCCGAAGGTGAGCTGGCTCACGTTGATCGTGAACGCGGCGTCGCCCCCCTCCTGGAGCATGTAGTAGTGGCAGCAGGCCATCGTCGTCCTCCGCGGGGTCGGGCGACGATGATAGCGCGGCGGGCGCCGCCCGAGCGGCGCCCAATTCTGGCGCACCGGCCGGCGCCGCGGCACCACAACGATGCACGGGCGGGTGCACATCGACGTCACCCCCGGTCCCGTCCCGCCGTGTTTCCCGTTGCGGTTCAGCACGTTCGTCCGATGACGCGGTCATTGGCACGCTAGATGCTGAACCTCGCGCCGTACGGGACCGCCAAGCTCACCGGAAAGGAGCGCCATGTCTGTCTTCGACGATCCGTTCGACCCCGCAACCCCGCTCACCGGAACGTGCAGCTGTGGAGATCACGCGAGCCAGGGCGAGCACGACGCGGCCTTTCACGCGGCCGAGGAAGACGCGCTCGCCGGGCGCGTCGTCGAGCAGGCGGTGATGCGCGCGGTGTTCCCGGACGACCGCACCCGGCGCGTGTTCCTGCGCACGGTCGGCGCCGGCACCGCGCTCGCCGCGATCTCGCAGTTCTTCCCGCTCGGGCTCGCCAAGGAGGCGTTCGCGGCCGACGGCAAGCCGGAGAAGACCGGCCTCAAGGTCGGCTTCATCCCCATCACGTGCGCCACGCCCATCATCATGGCGCACCCGATGGGCTTCTACACGAAGCACGGGCTCGACGTCGAGGTGGTGAAGACCGCCGGCTGGGCCGTAGTGCGCGACAAGGCGCTCAACAAGGAGTACGACGCCGCGCACATGCTCTCGCCGATGCCGCTCGCGATCACGGTGGGCGCCGGCGCGAACCCGATTCCCTACACGATGCCGGCGGTGGAGAACATCAACGGCCAGGCGATCACGCTCGCGATGAAGCACAAGGACCGGCGCGACCCGCAGTCGTGGAAAGGCTTCAAGTTCGCGGTGCCGTTCGACTACTCGATGCACAACTACCTGTTGCGCTACTACGTGGCGGAGCATGGCATCGACCCGGACAAGGACATCCAGATCCGCGTGGTGCCGCCGCCCGAAATGGTCGCCAACCTGCGCGCCGACAACATCGACGGCTTTCTCGCGCCCGACCCGGTCAACCAGCGCGCGGTGTACGACGGCGTCGGGTTCATCCACATCCTGTCGAAGGACATCTGGGAGAACCACCCGTGCTGCGCGTTCGCCGCCAGCAAGGAGTTCGTGACCACGATGCCGAACACCTACCGGGCGCTGCTCAAGGCGATCATCGACGCCACCGCCTACGCACGCAAGCCGGAGAACCGCAAGGAGATCGCCGCGGCGATCGCGCCGCCGAACTACCTCAACCAGCCGGTCACGGTCGTCGAGCAGGTGCTGACCGGCACGTTCGCCGACGGCCTCGGCAACGTGCGGAGGGTGCCGAACAGGATCGACTTCGATCCGTTCCCGTGGCACTCGTTCGCGGTCTGGATCATGACCCAGATGAAGCGCTGGGGGCAGATCAAGGGCGACATCGACTACGCCAAGGTGGCCCGCGAGGTGTACCTCGCCACCGACACCGCCAGGCTGATGCAAGAGGTCGGTCTCACGCCGCCCGCCGGAACCAGCAAGTCGTTTGTGGTGATGGGCAAGCCCTTCGACCCGGCGAAACCGCGGGACTACGTCAACAGCTTCGCCATCAAGCGGGCGTAGCCCATGTTGAGCGCGAAGCCATGGGGGCCGGCGCTCCTGTCGCTCCTGATCCTCGCGGTCTTTCTCGGCGCGTGGCACGCCGCCACGCTGCCCGAGAAGGGCGCCCAGGTGGTGGACGACGAGTACGCCAAGCTGGTCGGCAAATCGGCGGCGACCGGCCAGAAGTCGGCCATGCCAGGGCCCGCGGACGTGGCGAAGAAGATCTGGTCCCACGTGAACGACCCCTTTTACGTGCGCGGCACGAACGATAAGGGCATCGGCATCCAGCTCGCGTACTCCATCGGGCGCGTGCTCGTCGGATTCGCCCTCGCCGCGCTGGTGGCGATCCCGCTCGGTTTCCTCATCGGCATGTCGCCGACGGTATACCGGGCGCTCGATCCCTTCATCCAGGTGCTGAAGCCGGTCTCGCCGCTGGCGTGGATGCCCCTCGCGCTCTTCACGATCAAGGACAGCGGCCTGTCGGCGATCTTCGTGATCTTCATCTGCTCGGTCTGGCCGATGCTGGTCAACACCGCGTTCGGCGTGATGTCGGTGCGCAAGGAATGGCTGAACGTCGCGCGCACGCTCGAGGTGCGCCCGCTGCGCAAGGCCTTTCGCGTCGTCCTGCCCGCGGCGGCGCCGACCATCATGACCGGCATGCGCATCTCGGTCGGCATCGCCTGGCTGGTGATCGTGGCCGCCGAGATGCTGGTCGGCGGCACCGGGATCGGCTACTTCGTCTGGAACGAGTGGAACAACCTGTCGATCAGCAACATCCTGTCGGCGATCCTCGCGATCGGCCTGGTCGGCATGCTGCTCGACGCGCTGCTCGCGCGGCTCGCGCGCGCGGTGACCTTCCCGGAGTAGCGCCGGTGTCCGAGCAGCCGTTCGTCAAGCTCGAAGGCATCGCAAAGCGCTACCCGGCGCCCGGCGGCGGCGTCAACACCGTCTTCGAGAACCTCTGGCTCGCGTGCGCGCAGGGCGAGTTCGTGTGCGTGATCGGGCACTCGGGCTGCGGCAAGACCACGATCCTCAACGTGCTCGCCGGCCTCGAGCGGCCGAGCGAGGGCTACGCGTTCGTCCAGGGCCGCGAGATTGCCGGACCGAGCCTGGACCGCGCCGTGATCTTCCAGAGCCACGCGCTGCTGCCCTGGCTGACGGTCGTGGAGAACATCGCGTTCGCGGTGCGGTCGAAATGGCCGGACTGGGACAACGCGCGCGTGCGCGAGCACTGCCGCAAGCACATCGCGCTCGTCAACCTGACCGGCGCGGAGAGGAAGCGGCCGGCCGAGCTTTCCGGCGGGATGAAGCAGCGCGTCGGCATCGCGCGCGCGCTCGCCATCGAGCCAAAGATGCTGCTGATGGACGAGCCCTTCTCGGCGCTCGACGCGCTGACCCGCGGCGTGCTCCAGGAGGAGGTGCTGAAGATCTGCGCCGAGACCCGCCAGACCGTGTTCATGATCACGCACGACGTCGACGAGGCGATCCTGCTCGCCGACAGGATCGTGCTGATGACCAACGGCCCCGGCGCGCGCGTCGCCGAGGTCATGCTGAACACCCTGCCGCGCGACCGCAACCGGCACGACATTCACCGGCATCCGCACTACTACCCGATCCGCAATCACCTGCTCGACTTCCTGATCGACCGCTCGAAGAGCTTCGAACGGGAGCTCGAGGGACGAGCGTACGACCCGCAGAACCCGCCGCTGGTGATGCCCGGGATCGGGGAGGCGCCGACCGCGCAGCGGCGCGCCGCCGCCGCGCCGAGCCTCGCCCGCAACGGGACCTGAACCAACCAGAGGAGAAAGCGACATGAAGCACGCAAGCAGCGAGGGGATAACGGCTGTCGGACGGCCGCTGACCCGGGCGGACGTCACCGAGATGATCGTCGCGGCGAAGATCCGGAAAGGCCTCGCCTGGAAGGACATCGCGGCGAAAGTCGGCAGGAGCGCCGAGTGGACCACCGCCGCGCTGCTCGGCCAGATGCAGCTCGGCAGGGAGCAGGCGGAGATCGCGGCCGGGCTGTTCGATCTGCCCGAGGAGGCGGTGAAGCTGCTTCAGGTCGCGCCCTACAAGGGGTCGCTGCCGACCGCCGTGCCGACCGACCCGCTGATCTACCGGTTCTACGGGCTGGTCAACGTCTACGGCGCCACGTTCAAGGAGCTCATCCACGAGGAGTTCGGCGACGGCATCATGAGTGCCATCGACTTCGAGATGAAGCTCGAGCGGCTGCCCGACCCGAAGGGCGACCGCGTGAGGATCACGATGAGCGGAAAGTACCTGCCCTACAAGGCGTACTAGACGACGCGCGCCGGGCAGGGCGAGTGCCCTTCCCGGCGCGCCGTCCCGCCCAATCCCCGGCTCTCGGCCTCGCGGAGTCAGCGCACCTCGATCTTGCGCGGACGCAGCTCGGCGCGCCGCGGGATCCGCAGCGTGAGCACGCCGTCCTTGAGGTTCGCGTCGATCTTCTCGGGCTCGAGCTCGCTCGAGAGCGCGAAGCTGCGGCGGAAGCCCGTCGAGCGGACCTCCGCGTAGAGCGCCTCCATGCCCTGCGGCATGTCGATCGCACCGCGGCCTTCGATCACGAGGCTGTTGCGGTCGGCCTGGATGTCGAGCCGGTCCTTCGCGACGCCGGGCATGTCGAGCTGCAGGGTGATGCCTTCGGCGTCCTCGAAGATGTCCACCGGCGGGCGCAGGACGAACTCGGGCTCGCGCTCGCTGCGCTCGACCTCGGCGGCCCCTTTCGTTGCCACTTGCTTGTCGGTCATGTCTTGCCTCCGCGTCGTCGGTTCAGCTGACCTGGATCTGCCGCGGCTTCGCGGACTCGCGTCGCCGCACCGTCACCTGGAGAACGCCGTCACGGTACTTCGCGTCGACGCGGTCCGGATCGATGTCCTCGGGCAGCGCCACCACGCGCCGGAACTCGCCGCCGAAGCGCTCGCGCCGGTAGTAGGTGGCGTTGTCCTTCACCGGGATCTGCCGCTCGCCGCTCACGGTGAGCAGGTTCTGCTGGATCGAAAGGTCCAGGGTCTTGGGGTCGAGGCCGGCGGCGAACAGGTAGACGTGCACCTCGTCCGGCGTGCCGCCGACGTTGATCGGCGGAAACGTGCCGCGCGCCACGGACCGGATGCCGGACGGCGGGGTCCACCGGCCGAAGGCCTCGTCCAACTCCTGTTCGATGCGCCGGAACTCGTCGAACAGGCTCTCGAAGTTGGTCAGACGGTCGAACATTTCGGATCTCCTTTTCGGGTCGGGCCGGGGGGCGGCGGGGACCGTCGCCCCGGCACAGCCCTGAAATAGGGATCCGCGCGCGAAAATCAACCGCCCGGATCAAAGGTCCGGCGGTCCGGGCGGCGGCGACCGTCGATTCCGCGACGCAGCAACCGCGCGCCCTTTCCTTTCGCCGGGGGGCGCGTTATAGTTTGGGGGCCAAACAATTGCCGGCGGCCGCCGGGCGGAGGGCCCATGGATGCACCCACGAATGCGATCGAGAGCGCGGCGGCGCGCGGTCCCGCGACCGAACGGCGCAACGTCCTCCTGCGCCTGCGCGTGAACGGCGAGGACGCCGAGGCCTACGTCGCGCCGTACAAGACCCTCCTCGAGGTGCTGCGCGAGGACCTCGGCCTCACCGGCACCAAGCATGGCTGCGAGCTCGGCGAGTGCGGCGCCTGCGCGGTGCTGCTCGACGGGGAGCCGGTGCTCTCCTGTCTCGAGCTCGCGGTGCAGTGCGAAGGCCGCGCCGTCCAGACCATCGAGGGCCTCGCCCGGGGCGCCGAGCTCCATCCGCTGCAGGCGGCGTTCGCCGACCTCGGCGGCTCGCAGTGCGGCTACTGCACCTCCGGCATGGTGATGACCGCCAAGGCGCTGCTCGACCGGGACCCCGCGCCGAGCCGCGAGCGCGTCAAGGAGGCGCTCTCGGGGAACCTCTGCCGCTGCACCGGCTACCAGCAGATCTGGGAGTCGGTCGAGGAAGCCGCGCGCGCGCTGCGGATGGAGAAGCAGGAGGCGAAGCCGTGAACGCCCCCGAAAAGCCCCGCCAGAAGACGCGCTTCGACACGATCGGCAAGCCGCGCCGCCGGGTCGACGGCCGCGCCAAGGCGATCGGCCAGCAGCGCTTCGCCGACGACCTCGTCCTCCCGCGCATGCTGCACGCGAAGCTCGCGCGCTCGCCGCATCCGCACGCGGTGATCGAGTCGGTCGACGTGTCCCGCGCGCGCGCGCACCGCGGCGTGCACCTCGTCCTCACCGGCGCCGACTTCCCGGTGCCGTACGGCATCATGCCGGTGTCGCAGGACGAGTACCCGGTCGCGCGCGAACGGGTGCGCTTCGTCGGCGACCCGGTCGCCGCGGTGATCGCGGTCGACGAGCAGACCGCGACCGAGGCGCTTGCGCTGATCGACGTCAAGTACCGGCCGCTGCCCACGATCGCCTCGCCCGAGGAGGGGCTCGCCAATCCCGAGCCGCGCATCCACGACTACGGCGAGCAGGGGAACATCCACCGCAACCAGTCCTACGAGTTCGGCGACGTCGAGGAGGCGCTGGCGCAGTCCGACCGCGTCTTCGAGGATCTCTTCTTCTACGAGGGCAACACGCACCTGCCGATGGAGCAGCAGGCCTCGCTCGCGTCGATCGAGGGCGACGGCAAGCTCCTGCTCGAGACGAGCACGCAGAACCCGCACTACCTGCACCGCCAGCTTGCGCGCGTGCTGCAGATGCCCACCGCGCACATCCGCGTGATCGCGACGGCGAACGGCGGCGGCTTCGGCGGGAAGTGCGACCCGGGGAACCACGAGTTCGTCGTGGCGAAGGCCGCGCTGATGCTGGGCCGCCCGGTGAAGATCTGTCTCACGCGCGAGGAGGTCTTCTACCAGCACCGCGGCCGGCATCCGGTGCTGATGAAGTTCCGCACCGGCGTCACGAAGGACGGCAGGCTCACCGCCATCCACCTGCAGACGCTGCTCGACGGCGGCGCCTACGGCTCGCACGGGCCGGCGAGCACGTTCTACACCGGCGTGCTGACGCCGGTGACCTACGAGCTGCCGCGCTTCAAGTTCGAGGCCTGCCGGGTGTTCACCAACAAGCCCGCCTGCGGTCCCAAGCGCGGGCACGGCACGCCGCAGCCGCGCTTCGGCCAGGAAGTGCAGCTCGACAAGATCGCGGAAGCGCTCGGCCTCGATCCGGCCGAGATGCGCCTGAAGATGGTGACGAAGCCCGACTCGCTCACCGCCAGCTGGCTCCGCGTCGGCTCGACCGGGCTCGCCGAGTGCATCCGGAAGGTGGTCGAGATGTCCGGCTGGAGGGCGCGGCGCGGCAAGCTCGGGCCCGGGCGCGGGCTCGGGCTCGCCTGCTCGGCCTACATGTGCGGCGCGGGCGTGTCGATCTACTGGAACAAGCTGCCGCACTCCGCGGTGCAGCTCCTGCTCGACCGCAGCGGCCAGGTCACGGTGTACTGCGGCGCGACCGAGATCGGGCAGGGCTCGGACGACGTGCTCGCGGGGCTGACCGCGGAGGCGCTCGGCATCGATCCGGTCAACGTGCGCGTCGTCACCGGAGACACCGGCATCACGCCGATCGATCTCGGCTCGTACTCGAGCCGGGTCACCATCATGATGGGCAACGCCGCGCTGCAGGCCGCCGCCCGCGTGCGCGAGCTCCTCGCCACCGCCGCGGCCGAGGCGCTCGACACGCTGCCCGACCGACTCGTCTTCTCGCAGGACCGCGTGTTCGCCGCCGAGGACGCGGGCAAGTCGATGAGCTTCGTCGAGGCGATCGCGGCGGCGGAGGCGAAGTTCGGCACGATCGCGTCGGTCGGCTCGTACGCGCCGCCGAAGCCGCCGGGCAAGTACAAGGGCGCCGGCGTCGGGCCGTCCCCCGCCTACAGCTTCTCCGCCTGCGTGGTCGAGACCGAGGTGGACCCCGTGACCGGGTGGGTCACGGTGCCGAAGATCTGGGTCGCGCACGACATCGGGCGGGCGCTGAACCCAATCCTCGCGCGCGGACAGGTGATCGGGAGCGTGTACATGGGCCTCGGCGAGGCGCTGATGGAGGAGCAGGCGTTCCGGCGGCTGCCGCCGAAGCTCTCGAGCGCGCTCGTGCACCGCAACCCGTCGATGCTCGACTACAAGAGCCTCACCTCGCTCGACATGCCCGAGGTCGAGGTCGCGCTCGTCGAGGAACCCGATCCGAATTGCCCGTACGGCGCGAAGGAGGTCGGGCAGGGGCCGCTCCTGCCCGTGATGCCGGCCGTCGCGAACGCGATCTACGACGCGGTCGGCGTGCGCATCGACGAGGTGCCGATCACGCCCGACAAGGTGCTCGCCGCGCTGGCGAGGAAGGCGAAGGGCGAAGCGCCGCGCGTTGGCCCGGAAAGCTTCCCGGGCGTGCCGTACCCGCAGGCGACCTTCGTGCTGCCGCCCTGGGAGGGCGGCGACGGCAACGAGCTGAAGGGGAGGAAAGCCGCATGATGCGCTTGCCGTGGTTCCGCTGGCACGCGCCGAGGAGCGTGGCCGAAGCGGCGAAGATCCTGGCCGGCGAAGGACCGCAGGCGATGCTGATCGCCGGCGGCACCGACCTCGTGCCCAACATGAAGCGCCGGCACCAGGAGCCGGCGGCGCTGGTCGCGCTGCGCGGCGTGGAAGGGCTCAAGAAGATCGCGAACGGCGCGGGCCTCACGCTCGGCGCCGGACTGACGCTCACCGAAGTCGTCGAGGCGCGGCAGGTGCGCGAGCATTACGGCGCGCTCTACCAGGCCGCCGCGCAGGTCGCCACGCCGCACCTGCGGAACATGGGCACGCTCGGCGGCAACGTCTGCCTCGACACGCGCTGCACCTACTACAACCAGAGCTATGAGTGGCGAAGAGCGATCGACTTCTGCATGAAGAAGGACGGCGCGACCTGCTGGGTCGCCACCGCCAGCAAGCGCTGCGTCGCGGTGTCCTCGACCGATACCGCGCCGGCGCTGATCGCGCTCGGGGCGAAGGTCCGGCTCGCGAGCGCAGGCGGTGCGCGCGAGCTCGATCTCGCCGACCTCTACAACAACGACGGCATGGCGTACCTCACGCGCCGGCCGGACGAGATCCTGACCGAGATCGTGCTGCCGCCGGCCGCCGGCTGGAAGAGCGCGTACTGGAAGCTCCGCCGCCGCGGCGCGTTCGACTTTCCGGTGCTCGGCGTCGCCGCGGCGGTGCGGGCGGCGCCCGACGGCACCGTCGAGGATGCGCGCATCGTGCTCGGCGCGGTGGCCTCGCGCCCGATCGTCGCCAAGGCGGGGGAGCTCCTCGCCGGCAAGCGGCTCACCGACGACGTGATCGAGGAGGTCGCGGCGAAGGTCGCCTCGCGCGCGAAGCCGATGGACAACACCGACCTCGAGATCTACTGGCGCAAGGAAGTCGTGCCGGCGTTCGTCGGCTATGCGCTGCGCGAGGTGCGCGGCGACGACATGCGCGCGACGCGCATGCGCATCGCCCGGCAGGCGCTCTGACCGTGCGGCGCTGACCGCGGACTCCCCGTATTCTGCGCGCCTGCCGTCGCACTTGGCCGCGCTGCTGAGGAACGCCGCTTGATCAGGCTGGTGAGAGACCCTGCGTGCCCGCAGGGGGGGTTACACAAGGGGCTTGCCCCTTGTTCCGATCGGGGGATTCACAAGGGGGGATTCTCCCCCTTGTTCGTACGACCGCCGTTTGCCACGCACGCTTTCCGTGCGTATCGAAGGCGCAGCCCCCGGCATCTTCCGGCACACCGATGATGACCCTCTACCACAACGACATGTCGGTGTGCTCCGCGAAGGTGCGGATGGCGCTCGCCGAGAAGGGGCTCGAGTGGGAGAGCGAGCATCTCAACCTGCGCGCGGGCGACGCGCAGCGGCCCGACTACGTCGCGCTCAACCCGAACCAGGTCGTCCCCACGCTCGTCCACGGCGAGCGGGTGATCGTCGAGTCGACCGTGATCTGCGAATACCTCGACGACGTCAGCCCGGACCCGCCGCTGCGCGGTCCCGATCCGTACGCGCGGGCGCGCATGCGGCTGTGGACGAAGCAGCTCGACGAGGGCGCGCACGCGGCGATCGGGATGCTGAGCCTCTGCGTCGCGTTTCGCGAGCAGCACCTCGACCGCGACCCGGACGAGCTCAAGCGCTACCTCGCGGCGATGGTCGATGCGGCGCGCCGCGAGCGCATCGCGCAGGCGCTCGAGTTCGCGATGGACGCGCCCGGCTACGCGCCGGCGCTCGCGCGCTGGGAGAGGATCGTGACCGAAATGGATGCGGCGCTCGCGCGCGGGCCCTGGCTCGCCGGCGAGGCCTGCACCCTCGCCGATGTCGCCTACGCGCCGTACCTCGCGCGGCTCGAGCACCTGGGGCTGGACGACATGGTGCGGGCGCGGCCGCGCGTCACCGAATGGTGGTCGCGCCTCGCGGCCCGTCCGGCGTTCCAGGAAGGCGTGAGGCGGTGGTTCAACCCTTCGTACCTCGCGCTGTTCGACCGGCAGCGCGAGAAGGCGCGCGCGCACGCACGGCGCCTGCTCGCCCTGAAACGGGTTTCTAATAGAAGCTGCTAGGTTCTAGTCCGTCCCGACCATGATGGTCACGCGCCGGTTCAGCGCGCGGCCGTCGCCGGTGGCGTTGGACGCGGCGGGGTAGTCGAACCCGAGGCCGCGCCGCACGATCCCACCGCTCGGGAAGCCGCCGTCGACGAAGGCCTGCGCGACCGTCTCGGCGCGTCGCAGCGAGAGCTCGAAGTTGTGCTCGCGCTCGCCGGTGCTGTCGGTATGGCCCTCGATCCGGATCTGCCTGACGCCGACGCGCCGCAGCTCGGCCGCGAGCCGCACGATCGTCCGGTGCACGTCCGCACGCAGCTCGTCGCTGTCGAGCTCGAACAGGATCGGCTCGGCGAGTTGCAGCATCCAGCCGTCGTCGGTCTCGACGAACCCCATCGAGCGCAGCTCCGCGTGCCGTTGCGCGCGGGAGGCGTCCTCCGGCACGCCCTGGCAGCCGGCGAGCAGCGCGAGCGCCCCCGCGCAGACGAGCCGCGCCGCGCCGCGCAGGAAGCCGCGCCGCCGGCGCGCTCCGCTCGCCCGGTCTTCAAGCCGATTTCTTGGCCACATCGATCACTCCCGGATGCATCCCAGTCGCTTCGTTTCGCGCCGCAGGCTCGCCGGCCGCGTCGATCTGGTCGAACAACATCTTCAGGCTGCGGTGGTCGACGTGCGGGACCGTCTCCCAGCGCGTGTGGACGCCCGCCTCGCGCCGCCTGCTCTTCGAGACGTACATCGCCCGGTCGGCGAGATGGATCAGCTCGTCGGCCGCGGCGCCGTTCTCCGGCGAGAGCGCGTAGCCGACGCTCAGCCCCGGATACAGGATCTGCGGACCCGCCCTGAGCGGCGCCTGCAGGGCTTCCTGCAGCCGCTCCGCGATCGCGCGCAGCTCGTCCTCGGTCGCGATCCCGCCGATCAGCACCACGAACTCGTCGCCGCCGATCCGCGCCGGCAGCGCGCTCGGCGGCAGCTCGGCCTCGAGGCGCGCGGCGATCGCCTTCAGCAGCGCGTCGCCCACCAGGTGCCCGAACGTGTCGTTCACCGCCTTGAACGAATCCAGGTCGAAGTAGAGCAGGCCCGGGCGCCCGGCGCCGCCTTCGGCGCGCAGCGCCGCGAGCAGCGCGTTCTCGAACATCGCGCGGTTGGCGAGCCCGGTGAGCGGGTCGCGGAACGCCAGCCGCTTCAGCGCCGCGTTGGTGCGGTTGAGATCGTGGTCGCGCCGCTGGATCTCGTCGAGCAGCGCGTTGAAGTCGGCGCGCAACTCCTCGATCTCGGCGACGCTGCCGCCCGGGGCGCGCCGGCCGAAATCGCGGTCCGCGCGCACGCCGCGGATGACCGCGCCGAGCTCGGTGAGCGGCTGCGTGATGTGGCGCGTCAACCGGCGGGCGATGGCGAGCACGACCAGCCCGGTCACGAGGGCGCCGAGCAGGTCGAGGACCAGGAAGTCGAGCAGGCTGCGCAGGAGCGGCCTGCCGCCGTCGACCAGGACGACGCGCCCGACCTTGCGGCCGTCGACGACCACGTCCGCGGATACGTGTCCGAGCGAGAAGGCCGGCGCGAGCGGGCCGGGCACCGTCTGGTCCTCGTGCGCGACGCGCGCGATCACGGCGCCGGCGGGATCGCGCAGCTCGGCCACGCTGATCCCCTGTTCCTTCGGGATCGAGCGCAGCACCTCCATCGCCGCCTCGCGATCGCGAAAGAGCGCCGCGGCTTGGCTCTGGGTCGCGGTCGTCGCGGCGAGTGTCGCGAGGTGCGACCGCACCAGGCGCTCGAGCGCGTGGTAGCCGATCGCGAGCGCGGCGGCCGTCACGACGGCGATGCCGAACAGCGTCACCTTGAGCAGCGACAGGCGGATCCGCCCGGCGAGGCTCGGCAGGGGGGGCGGCGCGGGCGCGCTCACGATCCGCCTTTCCTTCGGCCGAGCAGAAGCACCTGGGCGCTAGCCTTCAGGCGGCCTTCGCGCACGGCGGTCAGGCTGACCTCGAAGCCGCTGCCGTCCGCGGGTCGGCGCAGGCAGACCATCCCGCCCGCCGTGCAGAAGCTCGCGCCCTCGCCGACCGTGAGGATCGGCTGGCGCCGGGCGCTCTGCAGGAGCTCGACGGCCGCGGCGGCCGGCGCCGCCGTGAGATCGAGCACTTGGCAGTCGCCGACCGGATCGCCGGGTCCGAGCCGTCGCACCGACACCGGCCGGCCGCGCGCCGTCTGGCCGTCGTAGACCGCGACGTCTGCCGTCGAACCCGCCGGGACGCAGATCTGCCAGCGCTCGATGCCGGCTTCGTCGGGCCAGCGGAAGTACTGGAGGAATCCCAGCACGTAGGTGGCGGGCGCCGCAGGCGAAGCGGCCGCGTCGGTGGTCTGCGCATGCGCCGACGTCTGGCCCGCCAGGACGAGCGAGATTCCGAGGGTCGCGAGCGCGAGCGCGTGGCACAATGCGGCCCAGCACGCTTGCGCGGCAACGATGTAGCGTCGAGTCGGCATGAATGCGGTTCGAGGCCGGCCGATCCGCCGCCTCTCGGGCCTCCGGAAGCACGAAATGGACCGAGAGTCGATTCGAACGGCCGTTCGCGCATCGCTCGCGCGGCGGCGAAGGAAATCGGGCACACGGCGGTCCCGGGGCCGGCGTTCGCGGTGCGAAGTATTTCCGCCTGCGTTCGGGTCGCGCCGCGGGCGTTCCGTGCCGGGCGTCGGCGGGCTGTCGACGACCGATCCGCGCGCCGCCCGCGGCCCTGCGCGCCGGCGGCGGCGATCGCCCCTACTTGAATCCGTGCGCCGGTGCCCTTACTCTACGCGCCCGACGAGCCTCGCCGTCGGCAGAGCAACGCGATGATACAAATCGAGAATCTCGTCAAGACCTTCGGTCCGAAGCGCGCCGTCGACGGCGTCACTTTCACCGTCGAGCGCGGCGAGGTGCTCGGCTTCCTGGGGCCGAACGGCGCCGGCAAGTCGACCACCATGCGCATGATCACCGGCTTCATTCCGCCCACCTCGGGCCGGGTCACCGTCGGCGGCCACGACGTCGTCGAGTCGCCGCTCGCCGCCAAGCGCCTGATCGGCTACCTGCCCGAGGCCGCGCCGTCCTACCCCGACATGACCGTGCACGGCTTCCTGTCGTTCGCGGCCGACATGCGCGGGCTCGCCGGCGAGGCGAAGAGGAAGGCGATCGGCCGCGTGATCGACCTCTGCTTCCTGTCCTCGGTGCTGCATCAGGGCATCGACACGCTGTCGAAGGGCTACAAGCACCGCACCTGCCTCGCGCAGGCGCTGATCCACGATCCGGACGTGCTGGTGCTCGACGAGCCGACCGACGGCCTCGATCCCAACCAGAAGCACGAGGTGCGCAACCTCATCCGCGAACTCGGCCGCACCAAGGCGGTGGTGTTCTCCACCCACATCCTCGAGGAGGTCGACGCCGCGTGCACGCGCGCCATCATCATCGACCGCGGCCGCATCGTCGCCAACGGCACGCCCGCCGAGCTGCGCGGCATGTCCGATCTCGCCGGTGCGGTCACGGTGCACGCGATCGGCGCCGACGCGGCGGCCATGCGGGACAGGCTGGCGGCGATCCCCGAGGTGGCGCGCGTGGAGCAGGTGAACGGCGGGGTGCGCGCGTTCCCGCGCGAGAAGCGCGCGGCCGGCGAGCTCGCGCGCGTGGTGGCCGAGCTCGCGACGCGCGAGGGCTGGCGGCTCGACGCGCTGCGCACCGAGGAGGGCCAGCTCGACGAGGTGTTCCGCCGCATCACCCTGCCCGACACCGCGAAGCGGGCCGCGGCGGCCGGAGGCGGCGCATGAGCGGCGCCTGGAAGACCGTCAGTACCATCGCCCGGCGCGAGCTCTCGAGCTACTTCACCTCGCCGGTGGCGTACGTGTTCCTCGTCATCTTTCTCCTGCTCACGGGCTTCTTCACGTTCACCGCCGGCGCGTTCTTCGAGCGCGGCGAGGCGAGCCTGACCTCCTTCTTCGTCTGGCATCCGTGGCTGTACCTGATCCTGGTGCCGGCGGTGGGCATGCGCCTGTGGTCGGAGGAGCGGCGCGCCGGCACGCTCGAGCTCCTGCTCACGCTCCCGGTCGCGCCCTGGCAGGCGATCCTCGGCAAGTTCCTCGCCTCCTGGCTGTTCCTGGCGATCGCGCTGGCGCTCACGTTTCCGGTCGTCGTCACGGTGAACGTGCTCGGCGACCCGGACAACGGCGTGATCGCGGCCGGCTATCTCGGCAGCCTGCTGCTCGCCGGCGCGTACCTCGCGATCGCCTCGATGACCTCGGCGATGACGCGCAACCAGGTGGTGGCGTTCATCCTGGCGGTGGTGATCTGCCTGTTCCTGATTCTCGCCGGGTTCAACCCGGTCACCGATCTGCTCGCGCGCTGGGCGAGCCCGGCGTTCGTCGACGCGGTCGCGGCCTTCTCGGTGATGACCCACTTCGACGGCTTCCAGAAGGGCGTGATCGACAGCCGCGATCTGGTCTTCTTCCTCTCGGTCATCGGCTTTGCCCTGTTCGCGACGGCCGTGATCATTCGCGGGCACCGGGCGGGCTAGAGCCCATTCGAAGAATGATCGCTCGCGCGAAGGAGAGGATCTACAAGGGGCTCGCCCCTTGTTCGTTCAGGGATATACAAGGGGCAATCTGCCCCCTTGTTCGTACGACCCTTCTCGCTCGCAGAAGGAGCACGACGATTTCAGGATGGATTTTAGACTCATGAAGAAGCATCACGAAACCCTGATCTACTCGGCCGTCGGCCTCGCCGCGCTGTTCGTGATCCTCGTCGCGGTGAACTACCTCGTCTCGGCGGCGAGCGTGCGCGCCGACCTGACCGAGGGCAAGCTCTACACGCTCTCGGACGGCACCCGCAAGATCCTGCGAGGGCTGCAGTCGCCGGTGAAGCTGCGGCTCTACGTCTCGCCGGGCGACGCCATGCCGGTGCCGCTGCGCGCGTTCGCGGGGCGCGTGACCGACATGGTGAAGGAGTTCGAGGCGGCCGCCGGCCCGAACCTGGTGGTCGAGACCTACCGGCCGCGCCCGGACTCGGACGAGGAGGACGCCGCGCAGCTCGACGGCATCGAGCCGCAGCAGCTCGTCACCGGCAGCCAGTTCTACCTCGGCGTCGCGGTGAGCCGCCTCGACCGCCGGCAGGCGATCCCGGCGATCTCGCCGCAGCGCGAGCGGCTCCTCGAGTACGACCTTGCCCGCGCGGTGGCCCGCGTCGCCGCCGCCGAGCGCACCAAGGTCGGCGTGATGAGCGCGCTGCCGGTGATGGGCATGGCGATGAACCCCTTCACGCGGCAGAGCGCCGAACCGTGGGTGCTCGCGAACGAGCTGAAGGGCGCGTTCGAGGTCGTGGAGGTCGACACGGCGACGACGGAGATCCCGCCGGACGTCAACGTCCTGCTGGTGATCCATCCGCGCGACATCCAGCCCGCGACCGAGTACGCGCTCGACCAGTTCGTGCTGCGCGGCGGCAAGCTGATCGCGTTCGTCGACCCGTATTCGTTCTTCGACCAGATTCCGGCGATGCCGGGCATGCCGCCGCAGCCGGGCTCGAGCTCGACGCTGCCGACGCTCTTCAAGGCGTGGGGCGTCGAGATGGATCCGGCGAAGGTGGTCTCCGACATCGTCTACGCCTCCGGGGCGGGGCAGCGCTACACGCCGACCGTCCTCACGCTGAACCGCACCGCGTTCGACCGCGACGACGTCGTGATGGGCGAGGTCGAGAACATCCTCTACCCGTTCGGCGGCGCGTTCGCGCTGAAGCCCGCGGAGGGGCTGCGCGCGACGGTGCTCGCGCAGAGCTCGCGCAACTCGATGCTGGTGCCGTCGAGCGAGGCGAACACCTCGGGCGACGCCGCCACGAAGAGCTTCCAGCCGAGCGACCAGGCGCACCCGCTCGCGGTGCGGCTCACCGGGACGTTCAGGACCGCGTTTCCGGACGGGCCGCCGAAGCCGCCCGGCGCCGACGGGAAGGAAGCAGGGCAGAAACAGGACGAAGGGCAGAAGCCCGCGGCGGATCCGGCCCGGCTCGAGGCCTCGAAGGACGCGAACTCGGTGATCCTGGTCGCCGACGCCGATCTGCTGCACGACGGCGCGGCGGTCGACATCCAGGAGATCTTCGGCCGCCGGATCGTCGTGCCGTCGAACGGCAACCTCGCGTTCGCGATGGGGCTCGTCGAGCAGGTCGCCGGCGGCCAGGAGCTGCTCTCGCTGCGCAGCCGCGCCGCGGCGCTGCGGCCGCTCACCGTCGTGCGCGAGCTCGAGGCCGAGGCGCAGAAGCAGTACTTCGGCAAGATCAAGGCGCTCGAGGACGAGATCGCGAAGACGAACGAGAAGCTCCAGTCGCTGCAGAAGACGAGCGCCGGGCCGGCGAAGTCGGCCGAGATCCTGACGCCCGAGCAGCAGGCCGAGCTCGAGAGCTTCCGCAAGAAGGTCGTCGAGACGCGCCGGGAGCTGAAGGACGTGCGCAAGAACCTGCGCCAGGACGCCGAGAGCCTGGTGTTCTGGACCAAGGTGGCGAACATCGCGGCGATGCCGGTCCTGGTGGCGCTCGCCGGCCTGATCGTGGCGCTGGTGCGCCGCGCGCGCGTGCGGCGCGCGGCGGCGGCGTGAGGGGAGCGCGCCGATGAGCATGCGCTTCGCTTTGATCCTCGCGATGCTGATGCTGGCGCTCGGCGGCGGCGCGCTCCTCTACAAGCAGCACGAGCGCTCGCAGCGGGCGTCCAACGTCGACGTGCTCGGCCGGCCGCTCCTCGAGGGGCTGAGCGCCGCCGACGTCGCCGCGATCCGCATCGCCGAGCCCGGGCAGATCCTCACCGTCGCGCGGCGGGAAGACCGCTGGGTCGTCGCCGAGCGCGGCGGCTATCCGGCCGACTACGCGAAGGTGCGCGACTTCGTGCTGAAGGCGGGCGCGCTCAAGATCGGGCAGAGCGAGCCGATCGCCGGCGATGACCGCGAGCGCCTGAAGCTGGTCGCGCCCGACGCGGCGGGCGGGAAGGAAAAGGGCGCGGGCGGCGGCACGCTGGTCGAGTTCCGTTCGGCGGACGGCAAGCCGCTCGCGAGCGTGATCGTCGGCGCGAAGTACTTCAAGCAGGTGCCCGCCAACCCGGACCGCGCGCCCGGAGACGGCCGCTTCGTGATGCTGCCGGCCGATCCGAAGACGGTCTACGTGGTGTCCGACCCGCTGACCCAGGCGAGCGCGAAGAGCGCCGCCTGGATCGACACCACCGGCTTCTCCGCGGAGCGCGTCAAGTCGATCGCGTACCGCGGCGCCGGCGGCGAGCGCTGGAAGGTCGAGCGGCAGAACGAGGCCTCCGAGTGGCAGCTCGAGGGCGCACGCCCGGGCGAGAAGGTCGACGTCACGAAGCCGAACTCCGCCGCCTACATGATGGGCCGGCTGGCGGTGGCCGACGTCGCGCCGGCGGACGTGCCGCCGGCGAAGACCGGCCTCGACAAGCCGGGTGCGACGATCGTCACGCAGACCTTCGACGGGCTCACGTACACCGTCCGGCTCGGCGAGCGCGCCGGCGACAACTACTACGCGAAGGTCGCGATCGAGGGCGAGCTCGTGAAGCAGCGCACGCCGGACAAGGGCGAGAAGCCCGAGGGCGCCGCGGGCCGCGACAAGAGCTTCGCCGAGCGCGCCGCGCAGCTCGAGGCTCGCCTGGAACGCGAGAAGGCGCTCGCCGCGCACACGCTCCTGATCGCGCAGTCCACGCTCGACGACCTGCTTAAGAAGCGCGGCGATCTGCTCGAGCAGAGGAAGTGACCGGGGGCAGCGCCCCCGGTCAGCCCCGCAAGCGCGGCGATCCGGCGCGCCCTCGACCGGGCCGCCGGCGTTGCGGCCTTCGCGCAGGACGGGGCGGGGATGAATTCCCGCGCCGCGCTCAGCGCCAGCCGGCGAGCCAGAGGATGAGCGGGAAGAGGACCGCGGTCGCGAGGCCGTTCAGGCCCATGCCGAGGCCGGCAAAGGCGCCTGCCTGCTCGCTCACCTGGAACGCGCGCGCGGTGCCGATGCCGTGCGCCGCGACGCCGACCGCGAACCCGCGCACGCCGTGGTCGCGGATGGCGAGCGCATCGAGCACGTACTTCGCGAGCACCGCGCCGAGGATCCCGGTCGAGACCACCAGCACCGCGGTGAGCGAAGGCAGCCCGCCGAGCTTCTCGGTGATGCCCATCGCGATCGGCGTCGTCACCGACTTCGGCGCGATCGAGATGAGCGTCGTCCCGCTCGCGCCGAGCGCCCACGCGATCCCGACCGCCGAGCCGATCGCGACGACCAAGCCTGTCACGAGCGCACCGACGAGCGGCAGCCAGGCCGCCCTCAGCCTGTCGAGCTGCGCGTAGAGCGGGATCGCGAGCGCGACCGTGGCCGGCCCGAGCAGGAAGTGCACGAACTGCGCGCCGTCGAAGTAGGTGGCGTACGGCGTGTCGGTGAGCTCGAGGAGCGCCACCAGCGCCGCGACCGAGAGCGCGACCGGATTGAGGAGCGGGTGGAAGCCGGCGCGCTTGTAGATCCAGTACGCCGCCTGGTAGACGACCAGCGTGATCGTGAGCCCGAGCAGCGGGCTCGCCGACAGATAGACCCAGATGTCGGCGAGCTTTGGCGTCACCGCGCACCGCCCTTGCGCGCGAGGCGCATGAGCCACCCGAGGGCGAGCGCGGTGAGCGCGATCGTGAGCGCGGTGCTCGCGACGAGCGCCACGGTGATCGGCAGCCACTCGTCGCGCAGCCGCCCGAGGTGGACCATCACGCCGACGCCGGCGGGCACGAAGAGGAGCGAGAGGTGCGCGAGGATCCCGTTCGCCGTCTCGCGCAGCTCCTCGCTCACGCCGCGCCGGGCGATGAGCGTGAGGAAGAGCGCCGCGAAACCGATCACCGGGCCGGGCACCGGCAGCCCGAGCCCGAGGACGACGATCTCGCCGAGCAGCTGGTAGACGAGAAGGAGGGTGATGGCGCCTAGCACGGGGGCAAACAGTGAACCGTGAACCGTGAACGGTGGCGAACAGGCCGTGAACGCTGACACGCAGGTGCAGAAAATCGGTAGGGTGTACCGAAAACTGCGCTCATTCTAGCCTTGACGACCTCGCCGCGTGGGCCATCCTGCCTGGAAGTTCACCGTTCACCGTTCACCGTTCACCGTTCACCGTTCACCGTTCACCGTTCAC
>JAHDYJ010000035.1:0-752 GCA_023383795.1 Burkholderiales bacterium
ACCAGCGGAAGGAGGGTAGCGGGAGGAAGCCCGTGTGGGTTTCCTCCTGTTCGTCTACACCAGCGGAAGGAGGGTAGCGGGAGGAAACCCGTGTGGGTTTCCTCCTGTTCGTCTACACCAGCGGAAGGAGGGTAACGGGAGGAAACCCGTGTGGGTTTCCTCCTGTTCGTTACCCCGCCGTGAGGCCGTCGTCGGCGGCGATCACGGCGCCGTTCACGAACCGCGACTGCTCCGCCGCCAGCAGCAGCACGATCCCGTCGAGATCCTCCGGGGAGCCGACGCGGCGGCGCGGCAGCATCTGCACGAGCTTCCTGCCGCCCTCGGTCGCCCAGTAGTCGCGGTTGATCTCGGTCTCGATGTAGCCCGGGCACACGGCGTTCACGTTGATGCCGTAGCGGCCCCATTCGAGCGCCATCGACCGCGTCATGTGGATCACCCCCGCCTTCGACATGCTGTAGACCGCGATCTGCCCGAGCGGCCGCAACCCGGCCGCCGAGGCGATGTTGATGATGCGCCCGGGGCGCTGCGTCGCGATCATGCGCCGCCCGACCGCCTGCGCGACGAAGAAGGCGCCCTTGAGGTTGGTGTCCATCACGCGGTCGTACTCGTCCTCCTCGACCTCACCGATGCGCTTGGTCACCGACACGCCGGAGTTGTTGACCAGGACGTCGATCGGGCCGAGCGCCGCTTCCGCGGCCGCCGCGCCGGCGCGCACCGAGGCGACGTCGGTCACGTCCATCGCGAGCGCGTGC
>JAHDYJ010000035.1:762-36678 GCA_023383795.1 Burkholderiales bacterium
GGGCTTGTCGTGCGGTTCGGCCCCGCCGCCGGCCCCCCCCGCGCGGGCGGGGCGGCGGGGGGGCGGCGCGGCCCCCCCGCCCCCCCACGCGCGCGCCGGCCTCCGCGAGCACGCGCGCGAAGCGCGCGCCGAGCCCCGACGAGGCGCCGGTCACCAGCGCGGTCTTGCCGTCCAGCCGCAGTTCCATCGTGGTCGCTCCCCGGCGCCGGCGGACGATGCCGGCGGCGCGTCGATTATAGGCGCCGTCGCGGCGCGCCCGCGCGTTGCCCGGTCTCCCGCCGGCACGCTACACTGCGCGGTCCGTTTCGCGGGCGGCCGATGACCGATCTGCTTCGCACCTACGAGCGCGGCGTGCTGCGCGTCACGCTGAACCGCCCCGAGCGGCGCAACACGCTGACGCGCGCGACGCTGCGCGAGCTGCGCATCGTGTTCGAGGCGCATGCCGCGCAGGAGGATCTGCGGCTCGCGATCCTGACCGGCGCCGGTCCGGTGGCGTTCTGCGCCGGCGCCGACCTCGCCGACCTGAGCGCCGTCGAGACGGCGGAGGCGGCCGAGGCCTATGCGCGCGACGGCATGGCCGCCCTCGACGCGCTCCGCGCGTTCCCGGTGCCGACGATCGCGGCGCTGAACGGCGTGACGCTCGCCGAGGGCGCCGAGCTCGCCCTGGCGTGCGACATGCGCGTCGCGGCGCACGACGCGCGCATCGGCTTCGTGCACGCGAGCGATCATCGCCTGCCGGGGCTCGGCGGCGCGACCGACCTCGCGCGGCTGGTCGGGCCCGGGCCCGCGATGGAGCTGCTCGCGACCGCGCGCCGGCTCGCCCCCGCCGAGGCGCACGCGCTCGGACTCGTCAACGCGGTTGCGGCGCCGGACCACGATTTCCTGGAGGAGGTCGAACGCCTCGCCGCGCCAGTGCGCGAGCACCACCCGCACGTGCTGCGCTCGCTGAAGGCGCTCGCCCTCGGCGAGCGCTTCGGCGCCGGCGTCGCCGAGCGGCGCGAGCGCGAGATCGCCGGGTTCGTCGCGGCGTGGACGCACCCGCTGCACCAGGCGCTGCTCGGGCAGCTGCGCGCGGAGCTGGAGTAGGGCTACACGAGCTGGCGCGCGCGGCGCAGCTGCGGCATGAGATGCCGCAGCCACTGCGCGGTCAGCTTCTCGGCGAGCGAGTTCTGCTTCAGCCGCTCGGAGAGCGCGAGAAAATCGACGCGGTCGAGCGGCTGGTCCTGGTTGAAGCACGAGAACACGTAGCTCACCGCGCCGGTCTGCGGGTCGCGGTGCGGCTGCAGGCACTGCGCGCAGATCTCCTTCATCATGCACTGCATCGGCGAGTTGATCGAGCCGACCGCGGCGTGCTCCGGCTTGAGGAAAGGCTCGAGCACCGCGTGGCGCGCGCGCGCCACCGCGGCCATCATCCGGTCCGATCCGATGACGATGACGCGGTCGGCCTCGCGCATGTCGACCGGCTGCGCGCCGAGGCGGCCGGCGGCGTAGGCCTCCATCGCCTGGACGATGTTGCCTACCGTCGCGAGGTCCTGCGGCCGCCCGGGCGCGAACCCCGGCTCCTCGTCGCAGCACCACACGACGACGTCGGCGGCGGCCTCGATGTTGGCGACGTGGTAGCGGTCGATCGCCTTCTTGTAGCCGGCGAAGTAGAGCACCTTCGAGCCGTGCGCCCGGAACGCCTGGCCGATGGAGAAGAGCACCGCGTTGCCGAGGCCGCCGCCGACCAGCACCACCGTCTCGTGCGGCGCGATGTGCGTCGGCGCGCCGGTCGGCCCCATCAGCACCACCGGCTCGCCGGCCGCAAGCATGGCGCAGAGATCGGACGAACCGCCCATCTCGAGCACGATCGTCGACACCAGGCCCTGCTCGCGGTCGACCCAGGCGCCGGTCAGCGCGAGCCCTTCCATCTGCATGCGCGTCGGGCCCGCGCGCTGCACGGTGCCGCCCACGAGCGGCGAGAGCGCCTCGTAGTTCTGCAGCCGGAAGAACTGCCCCGGCTGGAAGCGCCGCGCCGCGGCCGGCGCCCGGACGATCACCTCGACGATGGTCGGGGTCAGGCGCTTCACCGCGTGCACCACCGGCCGGAGGTCGCGATCGAGGCGCGCCACGAACTCGGCATCGGAGTCCGCATGCGCCGCGGCGCGTCGCGCGAGCACGCGCGAGATCACCGGGAAGCCCTGCTTGGTCGAGCCGAGCGCCTTGACGACGTTGCCGAAGAACGACGGATGCAAGTCGCCGAAGAACGAGACGAACCGCCCGTCGGCGGTTCGCGACAGGAGCACGTCGGCGCGTCCGGGCTTCGAGATCGAGAACTCGGGCTTGACCGGATTGCCGTCCTCGTCGCACGCGCGGAAGTACTTGCCGTCCACGCCGAAGTGCGCCGCGTCCTCGCGGGCGAGCACCGTGTTGGGCTGCGTGCCCGCGGCGATGAAGATCGTCCCGGCCGGCAGCCGCAGCTCGCCGTCCTCCGCGCCCTTGCCGTCGGCGTCGAACCGCTGGCGCCGGAAGCGGATGCCGCCGACCGCGCCGTAGTCGTCGACCTCGATCGCGAGCGGCGTCAGTCCCTCGGCGAAGACGATGCCCTCCTCGAGCGCCTTCTCGACCTCCTCGTGGTTCAGCGTGTACGAAGGGCTGTCGATCAGGCGCCGCCGGTAGGCGATGGTCACCCCGCCCCAGTGCAGCAGGAGCTCGGCGATGCGCGGCGCGCGGCCCTCGGCCGACGCCTTGCGCCGCTCGGCGCGGATCGCCCGTGCGTGCGACAGGTACTCCTCGGCGATCTCACGCTCCTCCGGGGTCCAGCGGTCGCGGATCGCGTCCTCGCCGATCTCGGCGGCGAGATCCTGGAAGCGGGCGAGGAACTTCTCGACCTGGACCACGTAGTAGGCGAGCGACTCGGTCGCGGTGTCTATCGCGGTGAGCCCGCCGCCGATCACCACCACCGGCAGCCGGAGCTGCATGTTGGCGATCGAGTCGCGCTTCGCCGCGCCGGTGAGCTGCAGTGCCATCAGGAAGTCCGAGGCGGTGCGCACGCCGCGCGCGAGGCCGTTCGGGATGTCGAGCGTGGTCGGCTTGCCGGCGCCCATCGCGAGCGCGACGTGATCGAAGCCGAGCGCGAGCGCGTCCTCGAGCGAGAGCGTGCCGCCGAAGCGCACGCCGCCGTACATCGCGAACTCCGCCCGGCGCTCGAGCAGGAGGCGGACGAGCTTCAGGAAGTTCTTGTCCCAGCGCACCGTGATGCCGTACTCGGCCACGCCGCCGAAGCCGGCCATCGAACGCTCGTCGAGCGACTCGTAGAGGCTCATCGCGTCGCGGATCGGCGCGAACGGCACGCGCGTGCCGTCGGCGCGCACGCCGGCGAGCGCCTCGGGCAGCGGCTCGATCTTGAGCCCGTCGATGCCGACCACCTGGTGGCCGTCGTTCATCAGGTGGTGCGCCAGGCTGAACCCGGCCGGGCCCATCCCGACCACCAGCACCCGGTAGCCCGAGCGCGGGCGCGGCAGCGGCCGGCGCACGTTGAGCGGGTTCCAGCGCGTGAGCAGGCTGTAGATCTCGAAGCCCCACGGCAGTCCGAGGACGTCCTTCAGCGTGCGCGTCTCGGCCTGCGGGATGTCGACCGGCGTCTGCTTCTGGTAGATGCACGCCTTCATGCAGTCGTTGCAGATCCGGTGGCCGGTCGCGGCGCACATCGGGTTGTCGACGACGATGGTGGCGAGCGCCGCGACCGCGAGCCCCTGCGTCTTCAGCATGTGGAACTCGGAGATCTTCTCGTCGAGCGGGCAGCCGGCGAGCGTCACGCCGAACGCGCTCTTCTTGTAGGCCGCGCTCCGCGGCGCATCCGCCTGCGGCTTCTCGCGCAGGCCCTTCGAGCACGAGTCCTTGCCCTGCGCGTGGCACCAGATGCAGTAGTTCGCCTGGTCGAGCGCGCCGACGAGGTCGGTGCCGGCGTCGGTCAGCCTGAAGCCTTCGCGGCGCCGCAGGTGCCCGGCCTTGATGCGGTACGCGCTGGTCCCGTGCAGGCTCACGTTCTCGGCGTTGTGCAGCAGGCGGTGCGGATCGACCTTCGCCGGCGCCTTGAACAGCACGCCGTTGCGCGCGGTCTCGCGGCCCTCGTCGGTGTGCAGCGCCCATGCGGCGTAGCGGGTCGCGAGGTCGAGCTCGTGCGCGTGGGCCGCCTCGTCGGCGAGCCAGCGCGTGACGTGCTGGGCGAACGCGAGCTCGTCGAAGCGGCCGCCGAAGAGCCGCCTGAGCTCGCGCTCGAGCTGCGCGCCGTCGAGGGCGGCGGCCTCCTCCGGCTTGATCTTGTTCGCCGCGCGCCGCTGCACGAACTGGCGCTTGACCGCGTAGACCGGCGCGAGCTCCTCGTGGCGCCGCGCGAGCCCCTGCGCCTCCTTCTCGATCCCGAACAGGCCGGCGACGAAGCGCTCGAGGTGCGGCGCGAGCTCCAGGATCAGCGCCGACTCGTCCTCCTCGCCGAGCGCGTCGGGCGCCGCGCGCGCGGCGAGCAGGCGCGCCCTGAGCGGCGCGTCGTCGGCGCCTAGACGCTCGACGAACGCGGCGTCGAGGCGCTCGAGCCCCTCGCGCCGGTAGAGGTCGGCGAACGCGAAACCGTGGGCGAGGGCGAGCTGGCTCATCCGGCGATCAGCGCTCGAGGAGGGGGAGCTTGTCCTTGACGTCCTTCCACTCCTCGGCGTCGGGCAGCGGATCCTTCTTGTCGGCCAGCACCGGCCACGCCTTGGCGAGCTCGGCGTTCAGCGCGGTGAACGCCTCCTGGCCCGCCGGCAGGTCCTCCTCGGCGTAGATCGCGTTCACCGGACACTCCGGGATGCACACCGCGCAGTCGATGCACTCGTCCGGGTCGATCACCAGCATGTTCGGCCCTTCCTTGAAGCAGTCCACCGGGCAGACGTCGACGCAATCGGTGTACTTGCACTTGATGCAGGACTCGGTGACGACGTGGGTCATGGTTGAGCGGTCTCGCGCGCGCAAGCCGGCCGGCGCCGCGGGCCCATCCCGCGGCGCCGCCGTACACCCGAATTGTAAGCCAGTTTGTTTGGGGGGCCAACGTTTTGGCCGCGGCCGCAGCCTGCCGCCGTCCGCGGCTTGACCCATGTCAAAGCCGCTGGCCGGGGCGCAGGTGGGTCAGTCGACCTTGCTCTCGTCGCGGTACATCACCTGGCTGCGCTTCTCCTGGATCCAGGCGTCGATCTGCGCGAGCGACCTGTACTGGCGCGGGTCGAAGCGGTCCCAGCTCGCGATCTCGTCGAGGTCCTTCTTCCAGCGCTTGTACGGCGGTTTCGCCGGCGGGCCGAAGCAGAAGATGTCGATGACGGCGATCTCGTCGGGGATGCCGAGCAGCGGCTTCATCGCCTTCTGCGCGTTCTCCTGGCCGATCGCGGTCACCCACCACACGTTGTAGCCCAGCGCGGCCGCCGCCAGGTGCGCGGACATGGTCGAGGCAGCGACCGACTGGAGCAGGATGCGCTCGGCGTTCTCGTGGTACTGGCGGTCGAGCTCGGAGCCGTCGAGCAGGACCGGAAAGGCGCGGGTCCAGCGGAAGTCGGATGCGACGACGATCATGCCGGGCGCGGTCTCGAGGCCGCGGTAGTTCGGCGTCGGGAATTTCATCTTGAGCTTCGCGCGGTGGCGCTGCTCGTCGACGAAATAGTCGGCGATCGCCTTCTTGGTCTCCGGCTTCGTGACGACCACGTAGTGCCAGGGCTGAGCGTTCGCGCCCGAGGGCGCGTGGCGCGCGGCCTCCAGGATCAGCTCGTAGTGCTCGCGCGGCACCGTGTACGACGGATCGAACTGGCGCGTCGTCATGCGGCTGCGCACGACGTCCATCAGCGCGTCGTAGCGGGCGCGCTGGTCGAAAGCGGCGGCTTGGGCCATGGCGGGACTCCTCCTGCGGTGCATCTTGCGCCGCGCCCCGGCGGGGTGCAACTGCGGCTTCCTTATGCCGCGCATAAGCCGCGCAGCCGGGCCGCGGGTGCCGCCGGCTACAATCGGCCCGCCATGGACGTCGACGGGATCGAGATCAGGCTGCTGGCGGTGTTCGACGCCGTGCTGCGCGAGCGCAGCGTCACGCTGGCGGCCGAGACTCTCGGCATCACGCAGCCGGCGATCAGCCAGTCGCTGCGCCGGCTGCGCGCGCATCTCGGCGATCCGCTCTTCGTGCGCACGCCGCACGGGATGGAGCCGACGCCGCGCGCGCTGGAGCTGGCCGAGCCGATCGGCGAGATGCTGCGCATCGCGCGCGAGCACCTCGGGACGCCCGGGCGCTTCGACCCGGCGCGCAGCGAGCGGGTGTTCGCGTTCTTCTCGAGCGACGCCGGAACGGTGGTCTTCCTGCCCGCGCTCGCGGAGCGGCTGCGCGCGATCGCGCCGCTGACGCGCATCCGGGTCGTGCCGGTGATGCCGCGGCGCTTTCCGGAGGGGCTGCAGAGCGGCGAGGCCGATCTCGCGCTCGGCTCGTTCCCCGACCTCGGCGCCGGCATCTTCCAGCAGCGCCTGTACGAGGACTCCTACGTGTGCGTGGTGCGCGGCGACCATCCGCGCTTCGGCCGTCGCATCACGCGCCAGCAGTTCCTCGACGCGCAGCACATCGTGGTCACCGCGGAGGGCACCGGCCACGGCCACGCCGCGGTCGAGCGGCTGCTGACCGAGCATCTCGCGCCCGGCCGGATCGCGGTGCGCGTCGCGAGCTTTCTCGCCGCGCCGGTGATCGTGGCGCGATCGGACTACGTGCTTACGATCCCCGCGCGCGTCGCGCGCGCCTTCGCCGAGCCGATGCGGCTGCGCGTGCTCGGGCCCCCGATCGACCTGCCGCGCTTCGAGGTGCGCCAGTACTGGCACGAGCGGTTCCATCACGACGCGGCGAACCGCTGGTTCCGCGAGCTCGTGCGCGCGGCGTTCGGCGAGTGAGGCCGCCGCGCGCCGGCAGCGTGCGGTTGAACTGCCGGTAGCGTTCGGCTACATTGAGCCACCGGTCGACCGGATCCGCCCCGCGCATGGCAAGCTACCTTCGTCCCGAGCTCCTGGCCGATGCGCTGAGCGCGCTGGCGGGCGGAGCGCGCACGGTGCTCGCCGGCGGCACCGATTTCTACCCGGCGCGCGTCGGCCGTCTGGTCGACGAGGACGTGCTCGACATCACGGCCATCGGCGAGCTGCGCGGCGTGCGCGCCGAGCGGGGCGGGCTGCGCATCGGGGCGACGACCACCTGGTCGGATCTCCTCGCGGCGCCACTGCCGCCGTGGTGCCGCGCGCTGCAGCAGGCCGCGCGCGAGGTCGGCGGCGTGCAGATCCAGAACGCGGGCACCGTGGCCGGGAACCTCTGCAACGCTTCGCCCGCGGCCGACGGCGTGCCGGCGCTCCTCGCCCTCGGCGCCGAGGTGGAGCTCGCGAGCGTCGCCGGCCGCCGGCGGCTGCCGCTCGGCGAGTTCGTGCTCGGCAACCGGCGCACCGCGCGCGGCCCGCAGGAGCTCGTGAGCGCGGTTCTGGTGCCGCCTTGGAGCGAGCGCGCGCGCTCGGTCTTCCTGAAGCTCGGCGCGCGGCGGTATCTCGTGATCTCGATCGCGATGGTGGCCGCGGTGATCGAGCCCGACGCCGCGGGGCGCGTCGCGCGCTGCGGGGTCGCCGTCGGCGCCTGCTCGGCCGTCGCGCAGCGGCTGTCCGCGCTCGAGCAGGCGCTCGTCGGCGCGACGCTCGATGTGCGCATCGGGGCGCGGGCGCATCAGGAGCACCTGGCCGGATTGACGCCGATCGACGACGTGCGCGGCACCGCCGAGTATCGCGCCGACGCCGCGCTGACCCTGGTCCGGCGCGCGCTGGAGTCCCTCGCCGCATGAACGAGCCGGTCGAGCCCGGGCTCGCCGCGGAGGCCGGCGCGATCGCGTTCCGGCTGAACGGCGTCGCGCGCGTCGTCGCCGCGTCGCCGGCGAGCCGCCTGAGCGACGTCCTGCGCGAGTCGCTCGGCCTGACCGGGACCAAGGTCGGGTGCAACGCGGGCGACTGCGGTGCGTGCACCGTGCTGATCGACGGCCGGCAGGTGTGCGCGTGCCTGACCGCGCTCGGCCAGGTGGCCGGCCGCGATGTGACCACGGTGGAAGGGATCGCGCGCGACGGCGCGCTCGACCGGCTGCAACGCGCCTTCCACGCGCACGGCGCGGCGCAGTGCGGCATCTGCACGCCCGGGATGCTGATGGCGGCGACCGATCTTCTGGCCCGCAACGAGCGCCCGAGCGAGTCGGAGGTCTGCGACGCGCTCGGCGGCGTCCTTTGCCGCTGTACCGGCTACCGCAAGATCGTCGACGCGGTGCTCGCCGCGGCGGCGGGCGAGGTTGCGCTCGCCGTCCCGGCCGCGGGCCGTGCCGTGGGCAGCCGTGCGCCGAAGACCGACGGCGCGGCGAAGCTCACCGGCGCCGAACGCTACGGCGCGGACCGGTGGCCGCCAGGCGCCCTCTGGCTGCGCGCGGTGCGCTCGCCGCACGCGCACGCGCGCTTCTCGATCGGCGATCTCGCTGCGCTGCGCGCGCGGCATCCCGGACTCCTCGACGTGCTGACCGCGCGCGACGTGCCGGAGAACAGCTTCGGGATCTTTCCGGACCACAAGGACCAGCCGGTCCTCGCCGACGGGCTGGCGCGCTTTCGCGGCGAGGCGGTGGCGGCGCTGGTCGGCGAGTACGAGACGGTGATGCGCATCGACGAGGCGGAGCTGCCGATCCGCTGGGAGCCGCTCGAAGCGCGCACCGAGATCGGCCAGGCGCTTGCCGCCACCGATGCGCCGATCCACGCCGCCCGCCCCGACAACGTGCTGATCCGCGGCCGCGTCGCGCGCGGCGACGTCGATGCGGCGCTCGCGCAGGCCGCGTTCGTCGCCGAGGGCGAGTTCGCGACGAGCCTCGTCGAGCACGCCTACATCGAGCCGGAGGCGGGCTACGCCGAGCGCGTCGGCGACCGCCTGCGGATCTTCGCGTGCACGCAGACGCCGTACATGGACCGCGACGAGGTCGCGCGCGTGCTCGGCGTCGCGCCGGCGCAGGTGCACGTCGTGCCCTCTGCGGTCGGCGGCGGCTTCGGCGGCAAGCTCGACGTGTCGGTGCAGCCGCTGCTCGCGCTCGCGGCCTGGAAGCTCGGCCGTCCGGTGCGCACCGCGTACACGCGGCCCGAGTCGATGGCGAGCACGAGCAAGCGCCACCCGGCGCGCATGCGCGCGCGCTTCGGCTGCGATCGGGACGGGCGCATCGTCGGCGCCGAGTTCCACGGCGACTTCAACACCGGCGCCTACGCCTCGTGGGGCACGACCGTCGCCAACCGGGTGCCGATCCACGCCGCCGGACCGTACGTGGTGCCGAACGTCCGCGCGACGACGCGCGCGATCTACACCAACGGCCCGATCGCCGGCGCCTTCCGCGGGTTCGGCGTGCCGCAGTCGACCATCGCGCACGAGGCGCTGCTCGACGAGCTCGCGGAGCGCGCCGGGATCGACCGCCTCGAGCTCAGGCACCGCAACGCGCTGCGCGCGGGCCAGCCCACCCCGACCGGCCAGGTGCTGCGTGCGAGCTGCGGCCTCGCACAATGCCTGGAGGCGCTGCGGCCGCGCTGGCGCGCGGCCGTGGCCGCGGCCGAGGCGTTCAATCGCGAACAGGCCGCGCGCGGCGGCGACGCCGGCCGCCGGCGCGGCGTCGGGATCGCCTGCATGTGGTACGGGATCGGCAACACCGTGATCGCGAACCCCTCGGCGATGCGCGTCAGCCTGCGCAAGGACGGGCAGTTCGTGCTGTACAACGGCGCGGTCGACATCGGGCAGGGCTCGAACACGATCCTCGCCCAGATCGCGGCCGACGCGCTGGGCGTCCGGCTCGATGCGATCGACTACGTGATGGGCGACACCGATCTCACCGAGGACGCCGGCAAGACCTCGGCCTCGCGCCAGACCTTCGTCTCGGGCAACGCCGCGCGCCTCGCCGCCGCCGCGCTGCGGCGCAAGCTGCTCCAGCGCCTCGAGGTGGGCGAGAATGCCGAGCTCGCGATCGAGCGCGGCGAGCTGGTCGGCATCGAGGGCGGGCGGCGCAGCGCGATCCCGCTCGCCTACCTGCCCGCGGATGCGCGCGGCGACGTCGAGGTGGGCCGCGGCGAGTTCAACCCGCCGACGGTGCCGCTCGACGCCGACGGCCAGGGCGAGCCCTACGCGACCTACGGCTTCGCCGCGCAGCTCGCCGAGCTCGAGGTGGACCTCGCGCTCGGCACGGTGCACCTGCTCGGCATCGCCGCCGCGCACGACGTCGGGCGGGCGATCAACCCGACCCAGGTCGAGGGCCAGATCCACGGCGGCATCGCGCAGGGCATCGGCCTCGCGCTGATGGAGGAGTACCACGCCGGGCGCACCGACAACCTGCACGACTACCTGGTCCCGACCTTCGGCGACGTGCCGCCGATCGAGGTGCACCTGATCGAGGACGCCGAGCCGCTCGGTCCCCACGGCGCCAAGGGCGTCGGCGAGCCGGCGCTGATCGCGACCGCGCCGGCGATCTTCGGCGCGATCCGCCACGCGACCGGCGTCACCGTGCGGCACGCCCCCGCGACGCCGGACCGGCTGCGCGCTTGGATCAAGGCGTCGGCGCGCTGACGACCGCGCCACCGCCGCAGTCCCGATTGTGTATAGTTGTCCGCAAGACCAACGAGAGCAATTCCACGAGAGGAGGAAACGATGGGTAACCGACGGATGTTTCTCGCCGCCGCCGCCGCGTGCGCGCTCGCGGCGGGCTTCGCCGCGCCGGCGGCCGCGCAGGGCACGATCAAGATCGGCGAGGTGAACAGCTACAAGCGCTTCCCCGCCTTCCTCGAGCCCTACAAGAAGGGCTGGGAGCTCGGCGTCGAGGAGGTGAACGCCGCCGGCGGCGTGCTCGGCCGCAAGCTCGAGTTCGTGTCGCGCGACGACGGCGGGAACCAGGGCGACGCGGTGCGCCTCGCCGAGGAGCTGCTCTCGCGCGAGGGCGTGAGCTTCCTCACCGGAACCTTCGCGTCGAACATCGGGCTCGCGGTGAGCGACTTCGCGAAGCAGAAGAAGGTGCTGTTCATCGCCGCCGAGCCGCTCACCGACAAGATCGTGTGGGACAACGGCAACCGCTACACCTTCCGCCTGCGCCCCTCGACCTACATGCAGACCGCGATGCTGATTCCGGACGCGGCGAAGCTCAAGCAGAAGCGCTGGGCGATCGTGTATCCGAACTACGAGTACGGGCAGTCGGCGACCGCCGCGTTCAAGAAGCTCCTGAAGGAGAAGCAGCCCGACGTCGAGTTCGTGACCGAGCAGGCGCCGCCGCTCGGCAAGATCGACGCCGGCGCGGTGGTGCAGGCGATCGCCGACGCCAAGCCCGACGCGATCTTCTCCTCGCTCTTCGGCCCCGACCTCGCGAACTTCGTGCGTCAGGGCAACCTGCGCGGCCTGTTCAAGGACCGGCCGGTGTTCAACCTGCTCGCCGGCGAGCCGGAGTACCTCGATCCGCTGAAGGAGGAGACGCCGAACGGATGGTACGTCACCGGCTATCCCTGGTACGGGATCTCCACGCCGGAGCACAAGAAGTTCCTCGACGCCTACCAGAAGCGGCACAACGACTACCCGCGGCTCGGCTCGGTGGTCGGCTACACGCTGGTGAAGACCGTCGCGGCGGCGATCCGGAAGGCGGGCAGCCTCGACACCGAGAAGCTGATCGCCGCGATGAAGGGGCTCGAGGTGGATTCGCCGTTCGGCAAGATGACCTACCGCGCGCTCGACCACCAGTCGACGATGGGCGCCTACGTCGGCCAGATCGGGCTCAGGGGCGGCAAGGGCGTCATGACGAGCTTCCGCTACGAGCCGGGCGAGAAGCACCTGCCGCCGGACGCCGAGATCCGGAAGATGCGTCCGGCCGACTGACGGCCGGAGTGCGAGCGCGGACCGCGCGCCGGGCGTCGCTCCCGGCGCGCGGGCGGTTCCTGCCGCCTCGCGTCCACCTGACCTGACCGACCCCCGCCGGCGCAGCGTCGTGTCGAGCATCGTCGTCCAGTTCCTGAACGGCCTGGCGGGCGCCTCCACGCTGTTCCTGATCGCGGTCGGCCTGTCGCTGATCTTCGGCGTGACGCGGATCGTGAACTTCGCGCACGGCTCGCTGTACATGCTCGGCATCTACATCGCCTACAGCGCGGTGGGTGCGTTCGGCGCCGCGGGCGCGCTCGGCTTCTGGGGCGCGATCCTCGCCGCGGCGCTCGCGGTCGGCCTGTTCGGCGCGCTGGTCGAGGTGCTGATCCTGCGCCGCATCTACCAGGCGCCCGAGCTCTTCCAGCTGCTCGCGACCTTCGCGCTCGTGCTGATGGTCAAGGACTTCGTGCTGTGGGCATGGGGTCCGGAGGATCTGCTCGGGCCGCGGGCGCCGGGGCTCGACGGCGCCGTGGCGATCCTCGGCCAGCGGTTCCCCGAGTACGACCTCTTCATGATCGCCGTCGGGCCGGTGGTGCTCGGCCTGCTGTGGCTGCTGCTGAACCGCACCCGCTGGGGCACGCTGGTGCGCGCGGCGACGCAGGACCGCGAGATGGTCGGCGCGCTCGGCGTGAACCAGAAGTGGCTGTTCACCGGCGTCTTCGCGCTCGGCGCCTTCCTCGCCGGGCTCGGCGGCGCGCTGCAGGTGCCGCGCGAGCCGGCGCAGCTCTTCCTCGACCTCACCGCGATCGCCGACGCATTCGTCATCGTGGTGGTCGGCGGCATGGGCAGCATCCCCGGCGCGTTCCTCGCCGCGCTGATCATCGGCGAGGTGAAGGCGTTCTGCATCGGGCTCGGCAACGTGACGCTCCTCGGCGTCGAGGTCTCCTTCTCCAAGCTGACGCTGGTCATCGAGTTCATCGTGATGGCGATCGTGCTGGTGGTGCGGCCGTGGGGCCTTCTCGGACGCCCGCAGGCCGCGCAGCGCGCGGCGCCCACGCACATCGAGCCGCCGCTGCGCGCGGCGCTGCGCGGGCTCGCCGCCGGTGCTGCCGTTCTCGCGCTCGCGCTCGCAGCGCTGCCGCTCACCGGGGCCGCGTACACGGTCGTGCTGATGACCGACATCCTGATCTTCGCGCTGTTCGCCGCCAGCCTGCACTTCATCATGGGTCCGGCCGGGATGGTCTCGTTCGGGCACGCGGCGTACTTCGGGCTCGGCGCCTACGGCGCGGGCCTGGTGCTCCTGCGCGCCGGGGCGCCGATGGAGGTGGCCCTCGCCGCCGGGCCGCTCGCCGCCGCGCTCGGCGCCGCGGTGTTCGGCTGGTTCTGCGTGCGGCTCGCCGGCGTCTACTTCGCGATGCTCACGCTCGCGTTCGCGCAGATCGGCTGGTCGGTCGTGTTCCAGTGGGACAGCTTCACCGGCGGCAGCAACGGGCTGGTCGGCGTGTGGCCGGCGGCGTGGCTCTCGTCGAAGAGCGCGTTCTACCTCTTCGTGCTCGTCCTGTGCGGCGCGGGGCTCGCGGCGCTGCGGCGCATCCTGTTCTCGCCGTTCGGCTACGCGCTGCGCGCAGGGCGTGACTCGCCGCTGCGCTGCGACGCGATCGGAATCGACATCAAGCGGCTGCAATGGGCGGCGTTCACGCTGGTCGGGGCGTTCGCCGGGACCGCCGGCGCGCTCTACGCCTTCTCGAAGGGCAGCCTCTCGCCGGACCTGATGGCGATCCCGCGCTCGGTGGACGCCCTGGTGATGGTGCTGCTCGGCGGCGTGCAGACGCTCGCGGGCCCGGCGGTCGGCGCGGCGGCGTTCACCTGGCTGCAGGACACGATCGCCCGCAACACCGAGTACTGGCAGTCGCTGCTCGGCGCGACGATCCTCATCATCGTGCTCGCGTTCCCGCAGGGGATCGTCGGATCGCTCGCCCGGCTCGGCACCCGCGCGGAGGCCGAATGAGCGCGGTCCTCGCGGTCGAGCGGCTGAGCAAGGCGTTCGGCGGCGTCCAGGCGGTGCAGGGCGTCTCGTTCGCGCTCGGCGAAGGCGAGCTCCTCGCGATGATCGGGCCGAACGGGGCCGGCAAGACGACGTGCTTCAACATGGTGAACGGCCAGCTCGCGCCCGACTCCGGCAGCGTGCGCATCGGCGGCGTCGACACCGTCGGCCGCCCGCCGCGCGAGATCTGGCGCATGGGCGTCGGGCGTACGTTCCAGATCACCGCGACGTTCGCGTCGATGACCGTGCGCGAGAACGTCCAGATGGCGCTCATCTCGCACCGGCGCCGCCTTGCGAGCCTGTGGACGCGCGCAGCCTCGCTCTACCGCGATGAAGCCGACCGCCTGCTCGAGCGCGTCGGCATCCGCGAGCAGGCCGAGCGGGCGTGCTCGGTGCTCGCCTACGGTGACCTGAAGCGCGTCGAGCTCGCCGTTGCGCTCGCGAACGAGCCGCGCCTGCTGCTCATGGACGAACCGACCGCCGGCATGGCGCCGAAGGAGCGCATCACGCTGATGGAGCTCGTCGGCGAGATCGTGCGCGAGCGCCGCATCGCCGTGCTCTACACCGAGCACGACATGGACGTGGTGTTCGGGCACGCCGACCGCGTGATCGTGCTCGACCGCGGACGGCTGATCGCCTCGGGCACCGGCGACGAGGTGCGCGACAACCCGGAGGTGCGGCAGGTCTACCTCGGCTCGCGGGGGCGCGCATGAGCGCCGGCGGCGCCGTGCTCGAGCTCGCCGGCGTGCATGCCTACTATGGCCGGGCGCACATCCTCGCGGACGTGTCGCTCGCGGTCGGCCGCGGCGAGGTCGCGGTGCTGCTCGGGCGCAACGGCGCGGGCAAGTCGACGACGCTGAAGACGATCATCGGGCTCGTGCCCGCGGCGCGCGGCGAGATCCGCTTCGACGGCCGGCGCATCGACGGGCTGCCGCCGTACCGCATCGCGGCGAGCGGCCTCGGCTACGTTCCGGAGGACCGGCGCATCTTCACCGACCTGACGGTGGCCGAGAACCTCGACGTCGGGCGCCAGGCGCCACGCGCCGGGGCGCCGGTCTGGACGGTCGACAAGGTGTGTGCGCTGTTCCCGAACCTGAAGGCGATGCAGAACCGCCCGGGCGGGCGCACCTCCGGCGGCGAGCAGCAGATGCTCACGATCGCGCGCACGCTGATGGGCAACCCGTCGTGCATCCTGCTCGACGAGCCCTCCGAGGGGCTGGCGCCGGTCATCGTCGACCAGATGGCCGCGGCGATCAAGGAGCTCAAGGCCGCGGGCGTTTCGGTGCTGCTCTCGGAGCAGAACCTGCACTTCGCGACCGAGGTCGCCGACCGCGCCTACATCATCGAGAAGGGGCGCATCCGCTTCACCGGCACCATCGCGGAGCTCGCCGCGAACGCCGAGATCCGCAACAACTATCTCGCGGTGTAGACGGGCGGCGGTGGACGAGTTCGACTACGTGATCGTCGGCGCGGGTTCCGCAGGCTGCCTGCTCGCGAACCGGCTCTCGGCCGACGCGCGCACCCGCGTGCTGCTGCTCGAGGCGGGCGGCGAGGACGACTACTTCTGGATCGACATCCCGGTCGGGTATCTCTACACGATCGGCAATCCGCGCACGGACTGGTGCTACCGCACCGAGCCCGATCCGGGGTTGAACGGGCGCACGCTCGGCTACGCGCGCGGCAAGGTGCTCGGCGGCTGCTCGTCGATCAACGCGATGATCTACATGCGCGGCCAGAAGAGCGACTACGACGGCTGGGCCGCACTGGGGAACCCCGGCTGGTCGTGGGACGAGGTGCTGCCGTACTTCCTGCGCGTCGAGGACTACGCGCGCGGCGCCGATGCGCTGCACGGCGTGGGCGGCGAGCTGCGCGTCGAGGACCCGCGGGTCTCGTGGGAGATCCTCGACGCCTGGCGCGAGGCGGCGGCCGAGTGCGGGATTCCCAAGGTCGTCGAGTTCAACCGCGGCGACAACCTCGGCACCGCGTACTTCCAGATGAACCAGCGCCGCGGCCGCCGCTGGAGCGCGACCAAGGCGTTCCTGCGGCCGGTGCGCAAGCGGCCGAACCTCGTCGTGCGCACGCAAGCGCATGCCACGCGCCTGCTGATCGAGGCGCGCGACGGCGAGAAGCGCACCGTGGGCGTCGAGTACCGCGCGGCCGGCGCCGGCGCGCAGCGGGCGCGCGCGCGGCGCGAGGTGATCCTCGCCGCCGGCGCGATCGGATCGCCGCAGCTCCTGCAGCTCTCGGGCGTCGGCCCCGGCGATCTTCTGGCGGGCCGCGGCATTCCCGTCGTCCACGAGCTCCCCGGCGTCGGCGGGAACCTGCAGGATCACCTGCAGATCCGCATGGTCTACAAGGTGCACGGCGCGCGCACGCTGAACGAGCGCGCCAACAGTCTCGCCGGCCGGGCGGCGATGGGGCTCGAATACTTCCTGTTCCGCACCGGCCCGCTGACCATGCCCCCGTCGCAGCTCGGCGCGTTCGCGCGCAGCGACCCGGCGCAGCCGACGCCGAACATCGAGTGGCACGTGCAGCCGCTCTCGCTCGACAGGTTCGGCGACCCGCTGCACCCCTTTCCGGCGATCACGCCGTCGGTGTGCAACCTGCGGCCGACGAGCCGCGGGCACGTGCGGATCAAGTCCCCCGATCCGGATGCGCATCCGGCGATCGTGCTGAACTACCTGTCGACCGACGCGGACCGGCGCGTCGCGGCAGACGGCATGCGGTTCACGCGGCGGATCATGGCCGCGCGCGCGCTCGCCCGCTACCGCCCCGCGGAATGGAGGCCGGGGCCCGCGGTCGAGGACGACGCCGCGCTCGTGAGCGCGGCGGGCGACCTCGGCACGACCATCTTCCACCCGGTGGGGACCTGCAGGATGGGACGCGACGCGGCGGCCGTGGTGGACGATGCGCTGCGGGTGCACGGCATCCGCGGCCTGCGCGTGATCGACGCGTCGATCATGCCGCTCATCACCTCCGGCAACACCAACGCGCCGACCACGATGATCGCCGAGAAGGGCGCCGAGATCGTGGCCTCGGCCTGGCGCTAGCGGTCGGCAGCGGCAGCATGAACAAAATCGCCGGCGTCGACGTGGGCGGGACGTTCACCGACCTCGTCCTGATCGACGAGGACTCCGGCGCGCTCGATCTTGCGAAGGTGCTCACGACGCCGGACAACCAGGCGTTCGGCGTGCTCGCCGCGCTGGAAGCGGCCGGCGCCGCGCTCGGCGAGCTCGCGGCGATCGTGCACGGCACGACGACGACCACGAACGCGATGCTTGAGCGCCGGATCGCGCGCGTCGGGCTGATCACCACGCGCGGGTTCCGCGACGTGCTCGAGCTCGGACGGCGCACCCGCCCGCGGCCCTACGGACTCCTCGGTTCGTTCGCGCCGCTCGTCGAGCGCGAGCTGCGGATCGAGGTCGACGAGCGCATGGACGCCGAGGGCCGCGTCGTTCGCCCGCTCGACGAGGCCGCGGTCGCGCGCGCGGCCGACCGGCTGGCCGCGCTCGGCGCCGAGAGCGTCGTGATCCACTTCCTGCACAGCTACGTCAATCCCGCGCACGAGCTGCGCGCCGCCGAGATCGTGCGCGGCCGGTGGCCGAGCGGCTACGTGACCGCGGGCCACGCGATCATCTCGGAGTACCGCGAGTACGAGCGCGGCGTGACCGCGGCGGTCAACGCCGCGGTCCGGCCGGTGCTGCAGCGCTACCTCGATCGCCTGCGCGGCGAGCTCGCCGCGCGCGGCTTCAGGCGCGAGCTGCTGGTGATGCAGGGGAACGGCGGCACGGTGGCCGCCTCGATAGCGGCCGAGACCGCGGTGAACACGGTGATGTCCGGACCGGCCTCGGGCGTCATCGCCGCGGCGTACACGGCGGCGCAGGCCGGATTCCCGAACGTGGTCAGCTACGACATGGGCGGCACGTCGACCGACGTGGCGCTGATCCAGAACGGCCTGCCGCAGGTGTCCTCCGAGCTCGAGCTCGAGTACGCGATGCCGATCCACGTCCCGATGGTCGACGTGCACACCATCGGCGCGGGCGGCGGGTCGGTCGCACATCTCAACGAGGCCGGGCTCCTGCAGGTCGGGCCGCAGAGCGCGGGCGCCGCACCGGGTCCGATCTGCTACGGGCGCGGCGGCGCGCGCGTCACCATCACCGACGCGAACCTGCTGCTCGGGCGCCTGGATCCGCGCAGGCTCCTCGCCGTCGACCGGCCGGTCGCGCTCGACGCGGTGCGCGAAGCGGTCGACCGCGAGCTCGGCCGCCCCCTGGGGCTCGCGCCCGAGCAGGCGGCCGCCGCGGTCCTGCGGGTCGCGAACGACAACATGGCCGGCGCGATCCGCATGGTGAGCCTCGCGCGCGGTCACGACCCGCGCGACTTCGCGCTGTTCGCGTTCGGCGGCGCCGGCCCGCTTCATGCCGTGGCGCTCGCGCGCGAGCTCGGGATCCCGCGCGTCCTGATCCCGGCGCGACCCGGGCTCACGAACGCGCTCGGCTGCGTCGCGGCCGACGTGCGGCACGACTTCGTGCGTACGATCAACCGGCCGCTGCCGGCGGTGAGCGCCGACGTGGTGCGCGGCATCTTCGCCGCGCAGATCGCCGAAGGCAGGGCCATGATCGAGCGCGAGCGGGCGCGGGTCGAGGGCATCGAATGCATCCACCGCGCCGACATGCAATTCCAGGGCCAGAGCCACATCCTGACCGTGCGCCTGCCCGGCGCGGGCGTCGGTCCGGCCGAGCTGCACCGGCTGTTCGAGGAGGCGTACTGGCAGCGATTCGGCGTGGAGCTGAACGAGATCCGCCCGGTGCTGGTCGGCCTGCACACGGCGGTGATCGGGAAGCGGCCCGCCGTGCCGTTGACTGCGCTCGCGGCCGGGACGCCGGGTGCTGCGCTCGCCGACGCCGAGATCGACCGCCGTGCGGTCTGGTTCGACGGCGAGCGCGTGGCGACGCCGGTCTACCGGCGCGAGCGCCTGCCGCGCGGCGTCGCGTTCGCCGGGCCGGCGATCGTCGAGCAGCTGGACGCGACGGCGGTGATCGAGCCGGGCAACCGGGTCGAGATGGATGTCCTCGGCAATCTCGTCGTCACGCTTTGACGACGAAGTCGTCAGTTTACAGTTGGCAGTCGACAGCAACCCAACCCTATCGCGCACTCCCGACCGCCGGCTGCCAACTGCCAACTGCCAACTGCCAACTGCCAACTGCCAACTGCCATGTATGGCCTGCTGCTCACCATGACCGAGCCCGCGCCGCGGGACGAGGAGGAGTTCAACGCTTGGTACGACACGGAGCACCTCGCCGAGCGGCTCGCGATCCCGGGGTTCGTGTCGGCGCGACGCTGGGTCGCCGATCTCGCGCCCGGCGCGGGCAAGTACCTCGCGACCTACGAGCTCGAGCGGCCCGAAGTGCTCGAGACCCCGGCCTACCTCGCACACGTCGGGGACAACTTCTCGCCCTGGTCGAAGCGCTGCCTCGGGCGCGCGGTGCTGTTCCGCCGGTGGGTTTGCGAGCAGATCCTGCCGGGCGACGCCTTCCCGCCGCCCGAATCGCGCGCGCTGCTTCTCGCCTGCGGCGACGTGCCGCCCGAGCACGAGGCCGAGTTCAATCGCTGGTACGATGAGGAGCACGTGCCGCTCCTCGCGGGAGTGCCGGGGGTGTTCTGCGCGCGCCGCTTCCGGGCGCACAGTGGGACGCCGCGCTACGTTGCGCTGTACGATCTCGCCGACGAGAGCGTTCCGCGTGCGCGCGAGTGGCAGGCCGCGCTCGAGACCGAGTGGGCGCGGCGCATCGACCGGCTGACCGAGACTTGCGAATGGATCCTCAGGACCTACCGGGCGTACGCGCCGGCGTGATCGACCCGATCACGCTGGTCGTGATCCAGAACGGCCTGCAGCAGGTGTGCAACGAGATGGACCTCGCGTTCGCGCGCGCGGCGTTCTCGCCGGTCATCTCGGAGGCGCTCGACCGCTCGGACGGCATCTACCACCGCGACACCGGAGAACTCGTCGCGCAGGGCGAGCTCGGGCTGCCCGTCTTCGTCGGCACGATGCAGTTCTCGACCCAGGCGGTGATCGAGCGCGTGCGCGCGCAGGGCACGCCGCTCGAGGAGGGCGACCTCTTCGTCGTCAACGACCCCTACCTCGGCGGCACCCACCTGATGGACGTGCGGTTCGTGAAGCCGTTCTTCCACCAGGGGCGGCTCTTCGCGTGGCTCGCCAACACCGGGCACTGGCCGGACATCGGCGGCGTCGTGCCGGGCGGGTTCTCGGCGAACGCGACCGAGGTGGAGCAGGAGGGCCTGCGGCTGCCGCCGGTGAAGCTCTACAAGCGCGGCGTGCTGGACCAGGAGATCCTTGCGATCATCCTGTCGAACATCCGCATCGCGGACCAGCGCATCGGCGACATCAAGGCGCAGGCGGCCGCGCTCGCGATCGGCGAGAAGCGGCTCGCGGCGCTCATCGACCGCTACGGCGCCGACACCGTCGAGCAGGCGATCGGCGAGCTGAAGGCGCGCGCGGCGCGGCAGATGCGCGCAACGATCGCCGCGATCCCGGACGGCACCTACGAGGGCGAGGCGTTCGTCGACTCCGACGGCGTCGTCGACGCGCCGCTGCGCATCGCCATGCGCATCGACAAGCGCGGCGAGACGCTGACCTTCGACATGTCCGGCTCCTCGCCGCCGTGCCGCGGGCCGATGAACAGCGTGATCGCGACCACCAAGTCCTCGATCTACCTCGCGGTCAAGCACGTCTTCCCGGACGTCCCGATCAACGCCGGCACGTTCGAGCCGCTGCGCATCGTCGAGCCGCGGGGAACGTTCCTCTACGCGGAGTATCCGCGACCGGTGTCCGGCTGCGCCGCGGAGGTGAGCCAGCGCATCGCGGAATCGGTGTTCGCCGCGCTGGTGAAGGCGATCCCCGACCGGCTCTTCGCGGCGCCGGCCGGCACCTCGGGCAACCTGTCGGTGGGCGGATACGACCCGGAGCGAGGGCGCTCGTACGTCATGTACGTCATCTCCGGCGGCGGCTACGGCGGGTCGCTGCACGGCGACGGGCTCTCGAACGGCTGCTCGACGATCGGCATCTCGAAGACGACGCCGATCGAAGTGATGGAGCAGTACTATCCGGTGCTGTTCGAGGAGTACTCGCTCGCCGAAGGGTCGGGCGGCGCCGGCGAGCTCCGCGGCGGCTTGGGCGTGAACTACAAGATCCGGCTGCGGCGCGGCGAGGCGCGCGCCTCGATGGTCATGGACCACGGCCGGTTCGGGCCGCAGGGCGCGGTCGGCGGCGCCGCGGGCGGCGTGAACCGCGTGCGCATCGTCCGGGGCGGCGTGCCGTATGTTCCGCCGCACCTGTCGAAGGACCAGGGCATCGCGATCGGCGCCGGCGACCTGATCGAGGTCACTACGCCGGGCGGCGGCGGCTTCGGCGATCCGTACCGGCGCGCTCCGGAGCGCGTGGCGCGCGACGTCGCGCGCGGGTACTACACGCGCGAGGAGGCGGCCGCGCGCTTCGGCGTGGTGCTCGACGCCGAGGGTCGGATCGACGCGGCGGCGACCGCCGCGCGGCGCGCGGTGGCGCATGCCTCCGCGCGGACGACGGAGAAAGCGTGATCTGGATCGACGCCGGAGGCGGCGCGCGTCGGGCATTCTCGGGATTCATCAACCGTTCATAGACAGACGGAGTACACATGCAGATCAAGGGCAGCACGTTCATCGTCACCGGCGGCGCATCGGGATTGGGCGAGGGCACGGTCAGGATGCTCGCCGAAAACGGCGCCAACGTCGTGATCGCGGACCTTCAGGCCGACAAGGGCGAGGCGCTGGCGAAGGAACTCGGGAAGGGCACGCGGTTCGCAAAGTGCGACGTGACGAGCGAGGCGGACGGCAAGGCCGCGGTGGAGACCGCGCTCGCGGGCTTCGGCGGCCTGCAGGGGCTCGTCAACTGCGCCGGGATCGCGATCGGCGAGAAGACGGTCGGCAAGGAGGGACCGCACGCGCTCGCCTCGTTCTCCAAGACCGTGACGATCAACCTGATCGGCACGTTCAACATGATCCGGCTCGCCGCCGCCACGATGGTCAAGGGCAAGCCGCAGGCGAGCGGCGAGCGCGGCGTGATCGTCAATACCGCCTCGGTCGCGGCGTTCGACGGCCAGATCGGACAGGCGGCCTACTCGGCTTCCAAAGGCGGCATCGTCGGCATGACGCTGCCGATCGCGCGCGACCTCGCGCGCGACGGCATCCGCGTCCTCACGATCGCGCCCGGCATCTTCGAGACCCCGATGCTGCACGGGCTGCCGAAGGAGATCCAGGAGTCGCTCGGAAGACAGGTGCCGTTCCCCTCGCGTCTCGGGCGCGCTTCGGAGTACGCGCAGCTCGTGAAGGCGATGGTCGAGATCGAGATGCTGAACGGCGAGACCGTGCGCCTCGACGGCGCCATAAGAATGGCGCCGAAGTGACCGCGCACGCGCGAGCGACGCTCGCGCAACGCGCGGTCATCCTCGCGAACGCGGTGATCCAGGGCGCCCTACAGAGGCTGGATGGATTCCCGCTTGCGCGGGAATGACGGCCAAGGCGCGCGCACAGCGGCTTGCGCGGGAACGAGGCAGATCAGGTCACGCGAGCCCGGGCGCCACCCGGTTCATGGCCTGGCGCACGTGCTGCTCGGCGAGCGACGCCGCCGCATCGGCGTCGCCGCGCACCATCGCGCCGAAGATCGCGTCGTGCTCCTTCCACACGCTCGTCGACATGCCGGGCGTGCGCAGGACCTCGTCCATCGAGCGCCGCAGGTGGTGCCAGTTGAGGCGCATCGTCTCGAGGATCAGCGGGTTGCCGGAGAGCTCGTAGATCAGCAGATGGAAGTCCATGTCCGCGCGGACGAGCGCGCGCGGGTCGGGCGCGTCGATCGCGGCGGTGCCGCGGCCGATCAACGCCCGGCCGCGCGCAACCGCTTCGGCGTCGAGACGGGGCGTCGCGAGCCGCACCGCGAGCGGCTCGATCGCCGAGCGGAACTGGTAGATGGCCTCGAAACGCTCGCGGTCGATCGGCGCGACGACCACGCCGCGCTTGCCGGACTCGCGGACGAACCCCTGCGACTTCAGGGTGGCGAGCGCGTGCATCACCGGCTGGCGGGAGACGTTGAGGCGGGCGGCGATCTGTTCCTGCGTCAGCCGCTCGCCCGGTCGCAGGGTGCGGTCGCAAATTGCATCGAGGATGATCGTATAAGCTTGTTCTACAAGTGTTTTCTGAGGCTGGATCGCTTCCATCAGGACCCCCTCTGAGACCCCGTACGCCGATCGAACTTGCGTTGTCCTGCCGCCATGCCTATGATCTCACCGCGTACGGAATTCCGTATACAGTCTATCAGGGAGGAGGAGACTGTGGCAACGAATCCAATCCGGGTACTCCTCGCAAAGGTCGGGCTCGACGGTCACGACCGCGGCGTGAAGGTCGTTGCGCGGGCCCTGCGCGACGCCGGCATGGACGTGATCTACACCGGCCTGCACCGCTCGCCGGAGGAAGTCGTGACCGCGGCGGTCCAGGAGGACGTCGACGTGCTGGGCGTGAGCTTGCTCTCCGGCGTACAGATGACCGTCTTCCCGAGGATCCTCAAGCTGCTCAAGGAGCGCGGCGCCGACGACATGATCGTGGTGGCGGGCGGCGTGATGCCCGACGAGGACGCGGCCGCGCTCAGGGAGATGGGGGTCGCCGCGATCCTGCTGCAGGACACGCCGCCGCAGGAGATCGTGGATACGCTCCGGCGCCTGGTCGAGGCGCGCGGCGAGCGCTGACGCCGATCCGGAGGTCCCCCAAATGGAACAGTGGTCCTTTCCCCCGGCGTACGACGAAAGCTATCTTCCGCCCGCGGACAGCCGGTACTGGTTTCCCCTCCGCGAGACGATGCCCGCCGGCGAGCGCGAGCGGCTGATCCTCGAGCGCCTGAAGCAGGTCTGCGCCTATGCCTATGAGCACGCACCGTTCTACCGCAGCAAGTGGGACGAGGCCGGCTTCCACCCGAGCCAGCTCCGTTCGCTCGAGGACTTCGAGACGCGCGTGCCGGTCATCCGGAAGCAGGACCTGCGCGAGTCGCAGGCCGCGCATCCGTCCTTCGGCAACTACCTGTGCGTGCCCGAGTCGGAGATCTTCCACATCCACGGCACCAGCGGCACGACCGGGAGGCCGACCGCGTTCGCGATCGGGCGCGGCGACTGGCGCGCGATCGCGAATGCGCATGCGCGCATCATGTGGGCGATGGGGATGCGCCCGGGCGACACCATCGCGATCGCGGCGATCTTCAGCCTCTACATGGGGAGCTGGGGCGCGCTCGCGGGCGCCGAGCGCCTCGGCGCCAAGTGCTTCCCGTTCGGTGCCGGTGCGGCAGGCATGTCGGCGCGCTGCGTGCAGTGGCTCGCGATGCTCAAGCCGACCGCCTTCTACGGGACGCCGACCTACGCACTGCATCTCGCGCAGACGGCGCGCGACGAGGGGCTCGACCCGCACGACTTCGGGCTGAAGCTGCTCTTCTTCTCCGGCGAGCCGGGCGCCTCGATCCCCGCGGTGCGCGCGCGCATCGAGAACCTCTACGGCGCCCGGGTCATCGACTGCGGCTCGATGGCCGAGATGACCCCTTGGATGAACGTCGCCGGCACCGCCGAGACCGATGGCATGCTCTGCTGGCAGGACGTGGTGTACACCGAAGTGTGCGATCCGCAGACGATGCGACGCGTGCCCTACGGCCAGCGCGGCACGCCGGTGTACACGCACCTCGAGCGCACATCGCAGCCGATGATCCGGCTCGTTTCGGGCGACCTCGCGCTGTGGACCGACGAGCCCAATCCGTGCGGCCGGACCTACCCGCGACTGCCGCACGGCGTGTTCGGGCGCATCGACGACATGTTCACGATTCGCGGCGAGAACGTCTATCCGAGCGAGATCGACGCGGCGCTCAACCAGCTCCCCGACTATGGCGGCGAGCACCGCATCGTGATCTCCCGCGAGGCCGCGATGGACGAGCTGCTGCTGCGGGTCGAGGCGAGCGAGGCGGTATCCGCAGCAGGCGACGCACGCATCGCGGCGTTCCGCGACGAAGTCGCCGTCAAGATGCACAGGATGCTCGGCCTGCGCGCGAACGTCGAGGTCGTGGCGCAGGGCACGCTGGCGCGCACCGACTTCAAGGCGCGGCGCGTGATCGACGACCGCCAGGCGTTCGCCCAGATGCGCGCCAAGGTCGACGCGGGGTCTGCGGCGTGAGCGTGCGAGTGGCCTCGGCGGAGCTCCTGGCCCGCGCGGCTGCGGGGAACCTCGGCGCGGCCGCGCGTCTGATCTCGCGCGCGGAAGCCGGGGCCGCGGAGGCGCGGCCCGCCCTTGCCGAGGCGTACCGTCGCGCCGGGCGCGCGCACGTCGTCGGGATCACGGGCGTGCCCGGCAGCGGCAAGTCCACGCTCGTCGGCCGCCTCACGCACGCGTTGCGCGCGACCGGGGCGAAGGTCGCGGTGGTCGCGATCGATCCATCGAGCCCGTACTCGGGCGGCTCGATCCTCGGCGACCGGGTGCGCATGAGCGACCTCGCGACCGATCCGGGCGTGTTCATCCGCAGCATGGCCACGCGCGGCGCCACCGGCGGGATGGCCCGCGCGGCGCTCGACGCGGCCGACGTGCTCGACGTCGCCGGGTTCGACAGCGTGATCATCGAGACCGTCGGCGTCGGACAGGACGAGGTCGAGATCGCCAAGGCCTCCCACACCACGGTCGTCGTCTCGGCGCCCGGGCTCGGCGACGAGATCCAGGCGATCAAGGCGGGGATCCTCGAGATCGCCGACATCCACGTCGTCTCCAAGTGCGACCGCCCGGACGCCAACCGCACGCTCACCGACCTCAAGCTGATGCTCGCGCTCGGCACGGCCGACGACGCGCCGGATGCGTGGCGGGTGCCGGTCGTGGGGACGAGCGCGATCACCGGCGAGGGCATCGAGAATCTGGTGGACTGCATTCAGCGTCACCGGACGGCCGTGCCGAGCGACGCGCGCGCGGCCCGCGCGCGCCGCATCGCGGCCTTCCGCCTGGAGAAGACGGCCGAGAACCTGCTGCTCGAGCGGTTCCAGGCCCGCTTCAGGACCCACGAGACCGACCGGATCGAATCGCTCGCGGCGCGCAGCATCGATCCGTACTCGACCGCGATCGACCTGCTCAACCGAACGCTGCACGGAGGCCACGTCCATGAGCCGCTTGCTTGACGAGAGGGAAGTTGCCGCGCTGCAGGAGGCGGTGCGGAGCTGGGAGGAGAACGAGGTCAAGGCGTTCCTCGCCCGCCAGGCCGAGCGCAGGCCCGAGTTCTTCACCACCGGCGACATCCCGGTCAAACGCGTCTACACCGCGGCCGACGTCGCCGATATCCCGCCCGAGGACTTTGGCCTGCCGGGCCGTTACCCGTTCACGCGCGGGCCGTACCCGACGATGTACCGCAGCCGCTTCTGGACGATGCGCCAGATCGCCGGCTTCGGGACCGGCGAGGACACCAACCGCCGGTTCAAGTTTCTGATCGCGCAGGGCCAGACCGGGATCTCGACCGACTTCGACATGCCCACGCTGATGGGCTACGACTCCGACCACCCGATGAGCGAGGGCGAGGTCGGCCGCGAGGGCGTGGCGATCGACACGCTCGCCGACATGGAGGCGCTGCTCGATGGCATCGACCTCGAGAAGATCTCGGTGTCGATGACCATCAACCCGACCGCGTGGATCCTGCTTGCCATGTACGTCGCGCTCGCCCAGCGGCGCGGCTATGACCTGAACCGGTTGTCCGGCACCATCCAGGCCGACATCCTTAAGGAGTATATGGCGCAGAAGGAGTTCATCTATCCGATCGCGCCCTCGGTGCGGATCGTGCGCGACTGCATCACCTATTGTGCGCGTAACATGAAGCGCTACAACCCGATCAACATCTCGGGCTACCACATCTCCGAGGCCGGTGCCTCGCCGCTGCAGGAGGCCGCGTTCACGCTAGCCAATCTGGTGGCGTACGTCGGGGAAGTGACCGCGACCGGAATGCAGGTGGACGAGTTCGCGCCGCGCCTCGCGTTCTTCTTCGTGTCGCAGGCCGACCTCTTCGAGGAGGTGGCGAAGTTCCGCGCGCTGCGGCGCTGCTACGCGAAGATCATGAAGGAGCGCTTCGGCGCGCGCAACCCCGAGTCGATGCGCCTGCGCTTCCACTGCCAGACCGCGGCCGCGACACTCACCAAGCCGCAGTTCCAGGTCAACATCGTGCGCACGACGCTGCAGGCGCTCTCGGCCGTGCTCGGCGGCTGCCAGTCGCTGCACACCAACGGCTACGACGAAGCGTTCGCCATCCCGACCGAGGACGCGATGCGCCTCGCGCTGCGCACCCAGCAGGTGATCGCCGAGGAATCCGGCGTGACGAACACCATCGATCCGCTGGGCGGCTCGTACTACGTCGAGGCGCTCACCTCGGAATACGAGCGGCGGATCTTCGAGATCCTGGACGAGGTCGACCGGCGCGGCGGAACCGTGCGCCTGATCGAGGAGGGCTGGTTCCAGAAGCAGATCGCCGACTTTGCCTACGAGACGGCGCTGCGCAAGCAGTCGGGCGAGAAGCCGGTGATCGGCGTGAACCGCTACGTCGACGGCGCCGAGCGCCACGGCATCGAGACCCACCCCTACGACCCGACGACCGCCGAGCGCCAGATCGCGCGCACGCAGCGGGTGCGCCGAGAACGCGACCGGGCGCGCCTCGACGCGCTGCTCGAGCAGCTCGTCGCGGTGGCGCGCGACGAGTCGGCGAACATCATGCCGGTCACGATCGATCTCGTGAAGGCCGGGGCGACGATGGGCGACATCGTCGAGCGCCTGAAGCGGGTCTGGGGCACGTATCGCGAGAACCCGGTATTCTGAGCACTCGATGGATTCGCCGGGTCAGCTGATCAGCGCGCCGTTTGAAGGCGTGCCTCCGGTCTTCGCCGGGCCGCCGCGCTTCTGCGGGCACGGCGCAGCGGTGCTCGGCCGCGCCAAGCTGGGTGCGGAGGCCTGGCTCGGGGCGTACTCGGTCATCCGCGCCGACGGGCACGACATCCGGATCGGCGACGGCTTCCACATCGGCGTGCACTCGACGGTCCACATCGCCCACGCGGTCTATCCGACGCACGTCGGAAACCGGGTGTCGGTAGGCGACTACGCGGTGGTGCACGCCTGCGAGGTCGGCGACGACTGCATCGTCGAGGACGGGGCGACAGTTCTCGACGGGGCGGTTGTCGGCCGGGGGGCGATCATCGAGCGCGACGCGGTGGTGTTCCCTCGTGCGCGCCTCGCCCCCGGGCAGCGCTATGCCGGCGTCCCGGCCAAGGCGATCGGCCCGGTCGATCCGACCGAGCTCGCGGCGCGCCACGCGGGGCTGCGTTCGCGTGCGGTGCGGGTCGACTGCTCGGACCTCGCGGACGCGCCGTCGATCACGCCGGCGACCGGCGCGCGCGCGTTCGTCGCCCCGGGCGTGCACTGCACGGGCCGCGTCGCGCTGGAGGAGGCGGCAAACGTGTGGTTCGGCTGCGCGCTTCACGGCGGCGAGCACGGCGTGCGCATCGGCGCGGGCGCGAACGTGCAGGACAACAGCTTCCTCTACGCGATCTCAGGTCCGCTCGTGATCGAGCCGGATGCGACCATCGGCCACAACGTGATCCTGCGCGACTGCCGCGTGATGTCGGGCGCGCTGGTCGGCATCTCGTCGAGCATCGCGCCCGGGACGGTGGTCGAGCCCGAGTCGCTCGTCGCGGCGGGCTCGACGACCACGCCGGGGCAGGTGATCTCCTCGGGCTGGCTGTGGGCCGGCCGGCCCGCGCGCCGCCTGCGAGCGCTCGACGAGGCCACGCGGGCGATGCTGCGCGAGGTGCCGCCGGTGTACCGCGCGTACGCGGCCGAGTTCGGCGCCGCGTTCGACGGGCGGCGCGAGCGCACACCCGCGCGTGTTCCCACCCACGCATACTAGGAGAGGCCATGTCACGCGGGGAAACGGCCAGAAAACCCAGCTCGCCATGCGCGGCGTCCTGCGTACAGTGGAGGTCCTGCGCGCGCTGAACGAGCACAACGGCGCACGCGTCGCGGAGCTGCACCGCGCGACCGGGATCCCGCGGCCGTCGATCTACCGCGTGCTGGAGACGCTGTTCAGTTGCGGCTACGTTCGCAAGCGGGACAACGAGCGCTACGAGCTCACCGCGCGGATCCGGGCGCTCTCGAGCGGGTTCAAGGACGAAGACTGGATCCGCGAGATCGGGCTGCCGGTGCTGCAGGAGCTGCAGCAGGAGATCGTCTGGCCCACCGACATCGTTGTCTTCGACGACGACGCGATCGTGCTGGTGGAAACGACGCGCCGGCAGAGCCCGCTGACGATCGACAAGTTCCGACCGGGCGTGCGCCTTCCGGTGCTGCGCTCGGCGACCGGCCGAGCGTACCTCGCATTCTGTCTGGAAGCCGAGCGCCAGGCGATCCTGGCGCGGGTCGCCGCCGCGCGCGGGCCGGAAAGCGCGCGGGCACGCGATCGCCGCTACGTGGCGGGCCTGATCGCACGCACCCGCGCCAGCGGCTACGGGGAGCAGCACGGCGAGATCGATCCCAAGGTCGCCGGGATCGCCGTTCCCGTGGCCTCCGGCGGCCGTGTCGTCGCCTGCCTCAACATCACGTTCATCTCCTCGGCTTTGACCTGCGCGGAGGCTGCCAAGCGGTATCTCGGATCGCTCAAGCGCAGCGCGCGGCGGATCGAGGAGCGGCTCACGCGGCAAGGGTACCTGTAGCGCGGGCGACGCGGGCGCGGATCGGATGATCGCGATCAAGCCGAGCGAGCCGGTCTTCTTGTCCGTGCGCGGACTGCGCTACCACTGCCGCTGCTGGGGCGCTGCGGACCGCCCGCGGCTATTCCTGCTGCACGGCTGGATGGACGTGTCGGCCTCGTTCCAGTTCCTGGTCGACGCGCTCGAGGGCGACTGGCGCGTGATCGCGCCCGACTGGCGCGGCTACGGCCTGACCGAGCACGGCCGCTCGGACTGCTACTGGTTTCCGGACTACCTTGCCGATCTCGACGCGCTTCTCGCGCATTTCGAGCCGGACCGGCCGGCGACGCTGGTCGGGCACAGCATGGGCGGCAACGTCGCGTGTCTCTATGCCGGCGCCCGGCCCGAGCGCGTCGGCGCGCTGGTGAACCTGGAAGGGTTCGGGCTCGCCGGCAGCGACCCGGTGCGGGCGCCGGAGCGCCTTGCGAAGTGGCTGCACGAGCTTGCGCGCGTCCACTCCTTTCGCGATTACGCGAGCTTCGCCGATCTCGCGGCCCGGCTGCAGGCGAACAATCCGCGGCTGTCCGCCGAGCGCGCCGCGTTTCTCGCGCACCACTGGGGCGTGACGCGCGAGGACGGCGCGGGCGTGCGCCTGCGCGCCGATCCGGCGCACAAGATCGTGAACCCGGTGCCGTATCGCCTGGCCGAGGCGGAGGCCTGCTGGCGCAGCGTCCGCGCGCCGGTGCTGTGGGTCGAGGGCGCCGAGTCGGACACGCCGCGCCGTCTCGGGCTCGCCGGTGCCGATCTCGCCGCGCGCCGCGCGTGCTTCGCCCGCGTGACGCTGCGGGTACTGCCCGCGGCGGGCCACATGGTTCATCACGACCAGCCCGAAGCGCTCGCTCGCGCGATCGAGGACTTTCTGCGCGCCTGAGGCCGCAGTCGGCCGATCTGCGCGTGCTACCATCGCCGGGGCGATGAGCGCTTCCGGCGAGAATTTCGATCTGCATTGCCACTCGAGCGCATCGGACGGCGTGCTGGCACCCGTCGAGCTCGTCCGGCGGGCGGCCGACCGCGGGGTGACCACGCTCGCGCTCACCGACCACGACGACGTCGACGCGCTCGCCGAGGCGCGCGCGACTGCCGCCGCGCTCGGCGTTCGCTTCGTCGACGGCGTCGAGATCTCGGTGACCTGGCGCGGCACCACGATCCACGTCGTCGGGCTCGGGATCGATCCGGACGACGCGATCCTGCGGCGCGGGCTGGAGTCGGTGCGCGGCAGCCGCGCGGTGCGCGCGGAGCGCATCGCCGAGGGGCTCGCCGCGGCGGGCATTCCGGACAGCCTGGCCGGCGCCTACGCGCACGCCGGGAATCCGAGACTGATCGGGCGCACGCATTTCGCCCGCTTCCTGGTCGAGCGCGGGCACGCGCGCGACGTGAAGGCCGTCTTCCAGCGCTTCCTCGTCGCCGGCAAGCCGGGGCACGTGCCGCACCAATGGGCCGCGCTGGCCGATGCCGTCGGATGGATCCGCGCGGCCGGCGGCCGCGCAGTGGTCGCGCATCCGGGCCGCTACAGGATCGACCGCACCGCCATGCGCGAGCTGCTGACGGAGTTCAAGGCGGCCGGCGGCGAGGGCGTGGAGGTGGTGACCGGCAGCCACCGCCGCGACCAGTACGGCGAGTTCGCCGCGCTCGCCCGCGAGCTAGAGCTGCTCGCCTCGCGCGGCTCGGACTTCCACGGCCCCGGCGAAGGCGCCGATCTCGGTGCGCTGCCGCCGCTGCCGCGCGGCCTGACGCCGGTCTGGCACGACTGGTAAGTGTCGCAGTTCCTCGCGGTCCACCCGACCACGCCGCAGCCGCGCCTGATCGCGCGCGCGGCCGAGATCGTGCGCGCCGGCGGCATCATCGTGTATCCGACCGACTCGTGCTACGCGCTCGGCTGCCGCGTCGGCGACAAGGACGCGATGCTCCGCCTGCGGCGCATCCGCGGTGTCGACGAGCGCCACCACCTCACGCTCATGTGCCGGGACCTCGCCGAGGTCGGCACGTACGCGCACGTGGACAACGTCCGCTTCCGGCTGCTTAAGAAGCTGACGCCGGGCAGCTACACGTTCATCCTCGAGGCGTCGCGCGAAGTGCCGCGCCGCCTGATGCATCCGAAGCGGCGCACGATCGGCATCCGCATCCCGGACCACGCCGTCGCGCAGGCGCTGCTCGCGGAGCTCGGCGAACCGCTGCTCTCCAGCACGCTCATCCTGCCCGGCGACGCCGAGCCGCTGAACGACGCCGGGGAGATCCGCGCGCGGCTCGAGCGGCAGGTCGACCTGGTGCTGGATGCCGGGGCATGCGGCACCGAGCCCACCACGGTCGTCGACCTGACCGGGCCGGCGCCGGAGATCCTGCGCGAGGGCCGCGGGGCGACCGCGCCGCTGTCGCGGTGATCGCCTCTGCTAGAATATCCGGTCATACGACACAGCCGCCTCGATGGAATTCAACCTCGTCCAGACGATCGCCATCTATGCGCTCCCGGTCATCTTCGCGATCACGCTTCACGAAGCGGCGCATGGATACGTCGCCCGCCACTTCGGCGACATGACGGCGCACCGGCTGGGCCGGATCAGCCTGAACCCGCTGCGCCACATCGATCTGGTCGGAACCATCGTGGTCCCGCTCGTGATCCTCGTGGTGAGCAAGCTGTTCGGCGGCGGCGGCCTGCTGTTCGGCTGGGCGAAGCCGGTGCCGGTCAACTTCCACGCGCTGCGCCATCCGAAGCGCGACATGCTGTGGGTGGCGGCGGCCGGACCCGGCGCGAACCTGCTGATGGCGTGCCTCTGGGCGGTCGTGCTCAAGGCGGCGCTCGCCGCGCCGGACGGCTCCTTCTCAGCGCCGCTCACGTTCATGGCGCAGGCCGGCATCCTGATCAACATCGTGCTGATGCTTCTCAACCTGCTGCCGATCCTGCCGCTCGACGGCGGGCGCATCCTGACGAGCCTGCTGCCGGAGCCGGCGGCGATCTCCTACGCGCGGCTCGAGCCGCTCGGCTTCCCGATCCTGCTCGCGCTGCTCTTCACGAATATGCTCGGCATGATCCTGAACCCGATGATCGCGCTCTCGCTGCAGATCATCGAGACCGTGTTCCGGATCTAGCGCCGGGCCGAGCCCCCATGTATCCAGAACGCGTCGTTTCCGGCATGCGCCCGACGGGCGCGCTGCACCTCGGCCACTTCCACGGCGCGCTGAAGAACTGGGTCAGGCTGCAGAGCGAGTACCCGTGCCTCTATTTCGTCGCCGACTGGCACGCGCTCACCACGCACTACGAGGAGCCCGAGGTCGTCGAGCAGAACGCCTGGGAGATGGTGATCGACTGGCTCGCCGCGGGCATCGATCCGGCGCAGGCCACGCTTTTCATCCAGTCGCGCGTCCCGGAGCACGCCGAGCTGCACACGCTGCTCTCGATGATCACGCCGCTCGGGTGGCTGGAGCGCGTGCCGACCTACAAGGACCAGCAGGAGAGGCTCGCCGACCGCGACCTCTCGACCTACGGCTTTCTCGGCTATCCGCTGCTGCAGAGCGCCGACGTGCTGATCTACCGCGCGAAGTACGTGCCGGTGGGCGAGGACCAGGTCCCGCACGTCGAGTTCATGCGCGAGATCGCGCGCCGCTTCAACCACATCTTCGGCCGCGAGCCGGGCTTCGAGGAGAAGGCCAAGGCCGCGGTCAAGAAGCTCGGCAGCCGCAAGGCGAAGCTCTACGACCAGCTGCGCACGCGCTACCAGGAGAAGGGCGACGAAGGGGCGCTCGAGTCGGCGCGGGCGCTGCTCGACGAGGCGCAGAACCTGTCGCAGGGCGATCGCGAGCGCCTCTTCGGCTACCTCGAGGGCGGCGGGCGCGTGATCCTGGTCGAGCCGGACGTCCTGCTGACCGAGGCCTCGCGCCTGCCGGGCCTGGACGGGCAGAAGATGTCGAAGTCGTACAACAACACGATCGGGCTGCGCGAGGACGCCGAGTCGGTGACGCGCAAGATCCGCACGATGCCGACCGACCCGGCGCGGGTGAAGCGCACGGATCCGGGCGACCCGGCGAAATGCCCGGTGTGGCAGTTCCACCTCGCCTACTCGGACCAGAGGACCAAGGAGTGGGTGCAGCAGGGCTGCCGCACCGCAGGCATCGGCTGCCTGGAGTGCAAGCAGCCGGTGATCGACGCCGTCCTCGCCGAGCAGGCGCCGATGCGCGAGCGCGCGCAGCGCTACCTCGACGATCCGACGCTGGTGAAGAACATCGTGGCCGACGGCTGCGACAAGGCGCGCGAGCTCGCCCGCGAGACGATGCGCGAGGTGCGCGAGGTGATGGGGCTCGCCTACTCATGAAGCGTGGATCCGAGGCGCGGGCGTGAGCGGCACGGTCGTCGAGCTGCATCCGGACGGCGACCATCCGCCGATCGCGCGCGTGCGCGGCGAGCCCTGGCTCGACATCCCGGCCGACCTCTATATCCCGCCCGACGCGCTGGAGGTCGTCCTCGAGCACTTCGAGGGGCCGATGGACCTGCTGCTGTACCTTATCCGCCGCGCCAACCTCGACGTACTCGACATCCCGATGGCGAAGGTGACGGCGCAGTACCTCGAGTACGTCGAGGCGATGCGGCGCAAGAACCTCGAGCTCGCCGCCGAGTACCTGGTGATGGCGGCGATGCTGATGGAGATCAAGTCGCGCATGCTGCTGCCGCGGCCGAAGCACGTCGAGGAGGAGGAGGATCCGCGCGCCGAGCTCGTGCGCCGGCTGCTCGAGTACGAGCGGATCAAGCTCGCGGCGCAGAAGCTCGACAGCCTGCCGCAGCGCGGGCGCGACTTTGCCGCGATCGAGGTCTGGATCGACCAGACGGTGGTCGAGCGCCTGCCCGAGGTCGACGTGCGCGACCTGGAGAACGCCTGGCGGCAGCTCCTCTCGCTCGCCCGGGTGCGGCAGCACCACAAGGTCACGCGCGACGAGCTGTCGGTGCGCGAGCACATGACCGGCATCCTGCGGCAGCTCGCCGACGGCGGCTTCCGCGAGTTCAGCGAGCTCTTCGAGCCCTGGCGCGGGGTCGCCGTGCTGGTGGTGAGCTTCCTCGCGCTGCTCGAGCTCGCGCGCGAGAGCCTGATCGAGGTCACCCAGGCTGCGCCGTTCGCCCCAATCTACGTGAAGCTGGCACGCCATGCTGAGTCCGAGTGAGGTAAAGACCGTCCTGGAGACCGCGCTCCTCGCGGCACAGGAGCCGCTGCAGATCGGGCAGCTGCGCAAGCTCTTCGACGAGGAGATCGGCGCCGACACCGTGCGCCGCCTCCTGGACGAGCTGCGCGGCGACTGGGCCGGCCGCGGCGTCGATCTCGTCAACCTGGCGAGCGGCTGGCGGTTCCAGACGCGGCCGGAGTTCCAGAAGTACCTCGACCGTGTGAATCCGGAGAAGGCGCCGCGCTACTCGCGCGCGGTGCTCGAGACGCTCGCGATCATCGCCTACCGCCAGCCGGTCACGCGCGGCGACATCGAGGAGATCCGCGGCGTCACGGTGTCGCCGAACATCGTCAAGACGCTGGAGGCGCGCGAGTGGATCGACGTGGTCGGACATCGCGACGCCCCCGGGCGCCCCGCGCTGTACGCCACCACCAAGCGGTTCCTCGACGATCTCGGGCTGCGCTCGCTCGAGGAGCTGCCGCCGCTCGAGGAGATCGCGCGGAGCCTCGAGGGCACCCACGCGGGAGCAGGAATCCATGCCGGCACCCAAGCCTCGTTCGACGAAGCCGAGCCGCGAGCCGAAGCGCCCGCGCCCGACGCGGCGGGCGACCCCGCTCCGGGCTCCGAGCTCGCCGCCGCGCCCCAGTCCTGACGCCCGGATCGCCGGCCGGCGCGGCGCGACGACGGGCGCCGCGGGCCGACCGCGGCGCGGGCCGCTGCGCCGGGGACGCCCGCCGGACCGCGAGCCGACGGGACCGGCCGCGCCGTCCGAGAAGCTGCAGAAGGTGCTCGCCGCGGCGGGGCTCGCCTCGCGCCGCACGATCGAGGCGTGGATCGCCGCCGGCCGCATCGAGGTCAACGGCAAGCCGGCGCACATCGGGCAGCGGGTGGGGCCGCGCGACCGGATCCTGGTCGACGGACGTCCGATCGAGCCGCAGCCGGCGACGGCGGCGCCGCGCGTCCTCCTGTACAACAAGCCGGCCGGCGAGATCGTCTCG
>JAHDYJ010000203.1 GCA_023383795.1 Burkholderiales bacterium
TTCTGGTGGTGCTGGTGGCCTTGATCGTGCTGCGCCGGTGGCCGCGGCCGCCGAAGACGGAGTCGGACGTGTGAGCGACGCCCCCGCGCAGGACATTCTCGCGCAGGATACCACGATCACGGCGCGCGACGGTCGCGCGCTCGCCGCGACCGTGTTCGCGCCGGCGGCAGCGCCGCGCGGCGTGGTGCTGATCAACTCGGCGACCGCGGTGCCGCGCAAGATCTATCGCGGTTTCACGACCTATCTGGCCGAGCAGGGCTTCGCGGCGATGAGCTACGATTATCGCGGCATCGGCGGCTCGCGGCCCGAGACCCTCAAGGGCTTCGCGGCGCGCATGCGCGACTGGGCCTCCCTCGACGTCGCCGGCGCGATCGACCACCTGCGCGGAGTGTGGCCGCAGCTGCCGCTCGCGGTGGTCGGACATTCCTTCGGCGGACAGGCGGTCGGGCTCGTGCCGAACAATGGCGAGATCTCGCGCGCCTTGTTCGTCGCCGCGCAGGCGGGCCACTGGCGCCTGATCCATTCGCCCGAGCGCTACCGCGTCTACCTGATGATGCGCGTGCTCGGCAGCTCGCTTGCGCGCACTCTCGGCTATGTACCCGGCCGGCTCGGCATCGGCGAGGACGTGCCGAGCGGCGTCTTCCTGGAATGGACCGACTGGGTCATGCGCAAGCGCTATTTCTTCGACGACCCGAGCCTCGAGGCGCTGGCGAACTTTGCGCGCTACCGCGGCGCGCTGCGCGCCGTCTGCCTGACCGACGATCCCTGGGCGACCGCGCCCGCCATCGACCTGCTGTGCTCGGGCTTCACGGGCACCCGCGTCGAACGCATCGACGTGACGCCGCGCGAGGTGGGCGCCGAGAAGATCGGTCATTTCGGCTTCTTCCGCCCCGAGCATCGCGCCACCCTGTGGCGCGACGCCGCGGCGTGGTTGAGCCGGTGAGCCCGACGCTGCCGCTCACACTCTGCGCGCGCGCTCGAAAATACCGACGGCCGCGATCACGCCGGCAAGGAGCAGCACAGACCCCGTCAGTTCGGCCAGAGAGGGCGCACGCCACTCCCAGGCAAGGCCGTAGAGCACGCCGAACACGGTTTCCGAGACGATGAGCTGCGCGGCGAGCGAGACCGGCAGACGCCGGCTCGCGATCGCCCACAGCCAGGTGGCGAGCAGGGAGGCGCCGACGCCCGTGACGAGCCCCCAGACCACCAGCCGCATCACGGCCGCAGTGTCGGCGAGCGCCCCGGGCAGCCCGGTGAGGCCCATGACCCAGGCGAACGGGATCATCGGCAGCAGCGAGACGAAGGCGCCGAGGCCGGTGAGCGCCGCCCAGTCCGCGGCGCTCGTCCCCGGCCGCGCCGCGAGCGCCGCGGCATTGCGCAGGCCATAGACGGTCCACAGGGCGAGGCCGAGCACCGCGAGCGCCACCCCGAGCGCGAGGGCGGCGCGTCCGCTCGCGTCGCCGGCGCCGTGGAATGCCGCGCCGTTGATCACGAGGAGCCCGGCGGCGACGAGGGCGAGCGGCCCGGCGAGGCGGCGCAGCGGCGGATTGCCCTGCGCGTGTCCGGCGAGCGCCAGCACCAGCGGAAGCGCGCCGATGATCAGCGCCACCAGGGGCGCGCCCGCGAGCGGCACCGCCAGCGCGACCGCGGCGTAGTAGCCCGCATAGCCCGTGAAGCCGAGGAGAAGGCCTTCGCGCACGGTCCGCCGGTCGAGCCGGCGCAGCGCGCGAAAGCCGCCCGGGGCGAGCAGCGCCAGCGAAGCGGCCGCATAGGCGGCGAAGCGCACGACCGTCAGGTCGAAGCCCGTGAACGGCGCCACGCCCAGCGGCGCGATGAAGGTGAGGCCCCAGAGCGCGCCCGCGAGCAGGCCCGCGGCCACGCCGGCGAGCATGCCGCGGCCGGTCACTCGGCGGCTTGGCGTCGGTGGCGCGCGGTCGGAGTCCGCATGGTGACGAGCTCCTCGGCCGCGGTCGGGTGCACCGCCATGGTGGCGTCGAAGTCGGCCTTGGTGGCCTTCATCCGCACCGCGATGCCGACCAGCTGGATCATCTCGCCCGCGTCGTGGCCGACGATGTGGCAGCCGACCACGCGGTCGTTGCTCCCGTCGACTACCAGCTTCATGAGCATGCGCGTCTCGCGCCCCGACATCGTGACCCGCATGGGACGGAATACGGCCGTGTAGACATCGACCGCGGGAAGCGCGGCGCGCGCGGCCGCCTCGGTGAGGCCGACGGTGCCCACCTCCGGCTCGGTGAACACGGCGGTCGGAATATCGGCGTGGTCGATCGGCGTCGGACGTCCGCCGAACACCGTGTCCGCGAAGGCATGACCCTCGCGGATCGCGACCGGCGTCAGGTTGACCCGGTTGGTGACGTCGCCGACCGCGTAGATGTGCGGCACCGCGGTGCGCGAGTAATCGTCGACGACGACGCCGCCATTGGCGTGCAGGCCGACGCCGACGGCCTCGAGGCCGAGGCCTGCCGTGTTCGGCACCCGGCCGGTCGCGAACATCACGCGGTCCACCTCGCGGGCCTCGCCGCCGGAGAGGCGCACCACATAGCCCTCCCCCTTGGGCTCGATCGCCGTCACGGTCCGCTCGGTGACGATCCGGATGCCGCGCCGCTCCATCTCGCCGCGCAGGTGGGCGCGGATGTCGTCGTCGAAGCCGCGCAGAATATTCTGCCCGCGATAGACCACCGTCACCTCGCTGCCGAGGCCCGCGAAGATGCAGGCGAACTCGAGCGCAATGTAGCCGCCGCCCTGGATCAGAATGTTGCGCGGCAGCTCGGCGAGGTCGAAGGCCTCGTTGGACGAGATCGCGTGCTCGATCCCCGGAATGGCGGCGCCGCTGGTCGGATGCGCCCCGGTGGCGATCAGCACGTGCGCGGCGCGCACCCGCTCGCCGGTCGCGACGAGGCGCACCGTGTGCGCGTCCTCGAGCGCGGCGCGGCTGCGCACGATCTCGACGCCGGCCTTCTCCAGGTTGGCCGCATACGCGGCCTCGAGACGGGCGATCTCCTTGTCCTTGTTGGCGACGAGCTTGCGCCAGTCGAAGGAGGGCTCCGGGAGGGTCCAGCCGTAACCCGCCGCGTCCTCGAAGTCGTGCGGGAAGCGCGAGGCGTAGACGTAGAGCTTCTTCGGCACGCAGCCGCGGATGACGCAGGTTCCGCCGACGCGGAATTCTTCGGCAATCGTCACCCGGGCGCCGTAGCCGCCCGCGATGCGCGCGGCACGCACGCCGCCCGAGCCGGCTCCGATCACGAACAGATCGACGTCACGTTCGGACATCGCGGCTCACCCCCGGCGCATCGGGCACGCTCGCGGGCGCCTCACAGGTTGTGGCCCTTCTTCTTCATCTCGGCGCGGAACTTGCTCATCACCTCCTCGGACAGGGTGTTGGCCCACTGCTGCATGAATGCGAAGCTCTGGTCGAGGATCACCGGCTCCTGGGTCGTGATCTTGCGGCCGAGCGGCGTCTTGAAGAAGGTGACGGCCTCCTTCAGCTCGTTCTCGGTGAACTGCTGCGCATAGAGGGTCGCGACCCGGGTCATCAGCTCGCTGCGGCGCGGCGCGAGCTCGGTGCGCAGCTTGCCGGCCACCTCCTCCATGTCCTTGGCGAGCTGCGGGTTGGTCTGCAGCAAAACGCCCTTGGTCTGCTCGACCACCCCGACAATGAGCGGATCGAACATGGACTGCGCGCCCTTGAGCTCGATCAGTTCCTTGGCGAGTGCGATCGAGGCCGCCGGCGGCTGTTGCGCGACGGCCGGCCATGCGATGACCGCCAGGCCCAGCGCGGCGACGCGCAGGGCGCGTGAGATGTGAATCGCGAACATGGATGACTCCCTTCTGTGGCGTCGGATCACGACGGCTCGACGATGCGACGGCCGTCGGGTCCCGCGAGAAC
>JAHDYJ010000036.1 GCA_023383795.1 Burkholderiales bacterium
TCGCCCTTGCCGCGCTCGATCAGCAGGATCGCCATGCGCCGGCCGACGTTCTCGCGCGTGACGTCGCGGAAGATGCGGGCGCCGGTGGCGTCCAGCGTCAGGTGCACGGCGGGCTCGTTCGTCTGGCTGTCGAACCCGGGCTGGGCGTCGGTCAGCCGGTCGCCGGTGAGCACGACCTGCTTCTTGACGAGCAACGGCGTGCCGTTCCGCTCGATGTAGAACTCGTCGCCGAACGGCACCTGCCCCTGCTGCGCGGCCGCGAGCGCGGTCGGGGTCATGTTCTCCTCGTCGACCAGGCGCACCTCGAGCGTCGCGGTGCGGCCGAGGATCTTCTTCGCCTGCGCGGTGTCCTGTACGCCGGGCAGCTGCACGACGATGCGGTCGGCGCCCTGCTGCTGGATCACCGGCTCGGCCACGCCGAGCTCGTTGACGCGGTTGTTGAGCGTGGTGATGTTCTGCTTGAGCGCGAACTCCTGGATGCGCTGCTCGGCCTCCGGGCGGATGGTCGCGACCAGCCGCGGCGCGGCGGCGTCGCCGGCATCGGCCAGGGCCAGGTCGGGAACGTTGTCGGCGAGGACGCGGCGGGCGCGGTCGCGGGTCTCGGCGTCGCGGAAGCGCACGACGATCGACATGCCCTCGCGCGTGACCCCGGCGTGCCGGACGTTCTTGTCGCGCAGCTGCGTGCGGATGTCGCCGGTGAGCGAATCGAGGCGCTTGACGAGCGCGCCGCGCATGTCGACCTGGAACAGGAAGTGGACGCCGCCGCGCAGGTCGAGCCCGAGGTACATCGGCAGCGCGTTGATCGCGGCAAGCCAGGACGGCGAGCGCGAGAGCAGGTTGAGCGCCACCGTGTACGCCGGATCGTCGCGGACCGGGTTGAACTCCGCGTCGAGCACGTCGCGCGCCTTGAGCTGGGTGTCGGTGTCGGCGAAGCGGATGCGCACGCTGTTCGGATCGAGCTGGGTGCCGGCGACCTCGATCCCGGCGCGCTTGAGCGCCGCCTCGGCGCGCCCGAGCGTGTCGGCGTCGACCTTGACGGTGAGCCGCGCGCTCGAGATCTGCACCGCCGGCGCCTCGCCGAAGAAGTTCGGCAGCGTGTACAGCAGCCCGATCGCGAGCGCCACGACGACCGTGACGTAGACCCAGACGGGGTAGCGATTCATTCGAACTTCGATCGAGGGGTGAGGGGCGAGGAGTCGGTTCGCGGATCGTCCGGTGGTCGCGGCGCAGGCAGGGGAGGGGCTCCTCCTCGCTCCTCACCTCCGACGCGTCACTCCGATCACAGGGACTTGATCGTTCCCTTGGGCAGCACGGTCTGCACGGCGCCGCGCTGGACCACGATCTCGATGCTCTCGGCGATCTCGATCGTGATGTACGCATCGGTCATCTTGGTGATCTTGCCGACCATGCCGCCCGCGGCGACCACCTCGTCGCCCTTCTGCAGGGCCTCGACCATCGCCTTGTGCTCCTTGGCGCGCTTCATCTGCGGACGCACCATGATGAACCAGAGCACGACGAACATGAGGATCATCATGATCGTCAGCGACATCGGATCGCCGCCGCCGCCGGCGGCTTGGGCATGTGCGGGGCTGATGAACACGGGCAGTCTCCGGAGGGCGGTGCCTCGAAACGGCGGATTATACCCCGGCGCGCTCAGCCGTCCTCGCTTGCCAGCCGCCGTCGCCCGGCGTGGAAGTCCGACGCGTACGCCGCGAACCGGCCGGCGGCGATAGCCGCGCGCGCCTCGCGCATCAGCGCGAGGTAGAAGTGCAGGTTGTGGATCGTCGCCAGCCGCGCGCCGAGGATCTCGTTCACGCGCTGCAGGTGGTGCAGGTACGCGCGCGTGAAGTTGCGGCACGCGTAGCAGGCGCAGGCCTCGTCCAGCGGGCGGGTGTCGGCGCGGTAGCGGGCGTTGCGGATCTTCACGTCGCCCCAGCGCGTGAAGAGCCACCCGTTGCGCGCGTTGCGCGTGGGCAGCACGCAGTCGAACATGTCGATGCCGGCCGCGATGCCCTCGAGCAGGTCCTCGGGCGTGCCCACGCCCATCAGGTAGCGCGGCCGGTCGGCCGGCATGCGCGGCGCCGTGTGGCGCAGGATCCGCAGCATGTCGGCCTTCGGCTCGCCGACCGAGAGCCCGCCGATCGCATAGCCGTCGAAGCCGACGTCGACCAGGCCGGCGAGCGACTCGTCGCGCAACGCCTCGAAGACGCCGCCCTGGACGATGCCGAAGAGGGCGTTCGGGTTGCCCGCGTGCGCGGCCCGCGAGCGCGCCGCCCAGCGCAGCGAGAGCCGCATCGAGTCGGCCGCCTCGCCGGGGCCGGCCGGATGAGGCGTGCACTCGTCGAAGACCATCACGACGTCGGCGCCGAGGACCCGCTGGATGCGCATCGACTCCTCAGGCGTCAGGAACAGGCGGTCGCCGTTCACCGGCGAGGCGAAGTGCACCCCTTCCTCGGTGATCCGTCGCAGCGCGCCCAGGCTGAAGACCTGGAATCCGCCCGAGTCGGTCAGGATGGGCCGGTCCCAGCCCATGAACCGGTGCAGGCCGCCGTGCGCCTCGATCACTTCCAGCCCGGGACGCAGCCACAGGTGGAAGGTGTTGCCGAGCACGATCTGCGCGCCCGCCTCGGCGAGCTCCGCCGGGCTCATCGCCTTGACCGAACCGTAGGTCCCGACCGGCATGAACACCGGGGTGTCGAGCGCGCCGTGCGCGAGCTCGAGCCGGCCGCGCCGCGCCGCGCCGTCGCGATGGGTCACCGTGAAATTCACCGCCGGATTCTAGAAGCTATCCCAGAATCGCGGCCGTGCTTCGTCCCGAACCGAGGTCGTACGAACAACATTTCGACTTCGAGACAGGCTCCAGCAACCGCGGCGCGTCAAGCCGCGCGGTCGGCGAGCATCGCGTCGCCGTAGCTGAAGAAGCGGTAGCGATGCTCGATCGCGTGCCGATACGCGCGCCGGACCGGCGCCAGGCCCGCGAAGGCCGACACCAGCATCAGCAGCGTCGAGCGGGGCAGATGGAAGTTCGTGATCAGGCGGTCGACGACGCGGAACCGGTACCCGGGCGTGATGAAGAGCTCGGTTTCGCCCTGTCCGGCGACGAGCCGGCCGGTCGCGGCGGCCGACTCGAGCGCCCGCAGGCTCGTCGTGCCGACGGCGACGACCGCGCGGCGCGCCGCGCGCGCGGCTTCCACCGCGGCCACCGTCGCCGCGGGAACGTCGTACCACTCGCTGTGCATGCGGTGCTCGGCAATGCGCTCGACGCGCACCGGCTGGAAGGTTCCGGCCCCGACGTGCAGCGTGAGGAACGCCCGGCGCACGCCCGCGGCGTCGAGCCGCGCGAGGAGCTCCGCGTCGAAGTGCAGTCCGGCGGTCGGCGCCGCCACCGCGCCCGGCGCGCGCGCGTACACCGTCTGGTAGCGTGCCTCGTCGTCGGCGTCGGGCGCGTGGGTGATGTAGGGCGGCAGGGGCACCGCCCCGTGACGGTCGAGCAGCTCGAGCACGGTCGCCGCGCCGGCGAAGCGGAGGACGAACATGTCGCCGCGCCGCGCGGTCACTTCCGCGTCGATCGCCCCGGCCAGGCGCAGGCGCACGCCGGGACGCGGCGCGTTGCTCGCACGCACCTGCGCGAGCGCCTCGTGCGGTCCGAGGATGCGCTCGACCAGCGCCTCGACCCGGCCGCCCGATTCGCGCTCGCCCGCGAGCCGCGCCTTGATGACGCGCGTGTCGTTGAACACCAGCAGGTCGCCGGACGCGAGCAGCTGCGGCAAATCGGCGAAGGCGTGGTCGGCGAGCGTGTCGCCGGCGAGCCGCAGCAGGCGGCTCGCGGCGCGTCCCGCGGCCGGACGCTGCGCGACGAGCTCCTCCGGCAGCTCGAAGTCGAAGTCGGCGAGCGTGAGCTCGCGCCGTTGGCCGGGATCGCTCATATCAAAGATAATCCGTTCTCACCCCGAGCCGGGATGGCGGAACTGGTAGACGCAGCGGACTCAAAATCCGCCGGTGGCGACACCATGAGAGTTCGATTCTCTCTCCCGGCACCAGCAGTTCCCGAAGGCGTCACGGCCGCGGCGGATTTCGGCGGAGGCTAACATCGGCCGTGAGGCCGATGTTAAGCGAAGCGGGCCGGAGCCAAAATCGCGCGCGAGGCGATGGCGTGCGAGTTCGATTCTCTCTCCCGGCACCAGCAGTTCCCGAGGGCGTCACGGCCGCGGCGGATTTCGGCGGAGGCTAACATCGGCCGTGAGGCCGATGTTAAGCGAAGCGGGCCGGAGCCAAAATCGCGCGCGAGGCGATGGCGTGCGAGTTCGATTCTCGCTCCGGGCGCCAGCGGCGGGCTGGCGCCGTGGGCGACGTGACTGATCAGTGCAGCTTGCGCCGACGAGACAGGCCGAGACCGGCGAGGGCGACGCCTAACAGGGCCAGCGTCCCCGGTGTCGGCACCGTGCCGTCATCGGGCAACCGCTCGAACAGTAGCCCGTAGGCGCGCATCGAGACGAACGTGTTTGCCTGGGTCGGTTGCTGCATCACGACGATCGCGGACAGCAGGTCCGAGTAGACGATGTCACCGAGCAGTATCCACTCGCTGCCGGCGCCCGCACCGCCGCCGTTCTGATCGATGTCGACCACTACGTCGACCACGCCCGGAGTCGAGATGGTGTAGCGGGTGTCGCCGCCGCTCACGTTCGTGGTGAACGGCCATGTCGCGTACACGCGATAGGTGCCCGCTCCGCCGCCGACAAGGCCGGTGGCGAAATTACCGCCGCCGAGATCGGTACCGCCGGGCACGACGAGGTTGTCCGCCTGACTGCCGGGCGAGTAGCTGTAGAGGTACGTATCGGCGAGCGCCACGCCGTCACCACCGAAGATGCTGTCACCGCCAGTGGTGCCAAGGGCGGGGGATGTCACGCTTTGCGGGGCAAACGTGGTGTCCCCGCCGAAGCTGAAGCCGGCGTTGAAGGTGAGGACGCCGTCGTCCATGCCGTCGGTGTCGATCTCGAGGATGAACGCGGCGCGAGATGCGGCGGAGACGGCGGTCAGTGCAAGCGTTGTCATCGCGAGGAGGAGACACCGGACGGCGCGACCCGGCGATGCGGCCATCGACGCGGAGGACTCGCCGCGTGGAGAGCGGTTCATGTCTGCGTCTCCTGGGGTCGGAGTAAGTTGGGGCGAGCGCGGCACCCCAGCGGGATAGGACATTCTCGGATCGCAAGAAGCGGATTGCCCAACCTCCAGCGCCCGCTTGCCGAAACCGGTGTTCGTGTGCCAGTGCACGAAACGTGCCAACCCCGAAAATATCCAGCGTTCACCTTGGGTTGATGAAGCGGGGCCGAATTCCAATCGGCGCGGGTGTAAAGCGATCCGACGAGCGGCGATCCGGTTCCAAGACGCGCATCAGCACCCCCGCGGCGCTGCGGCGCGCCGACCGGCGAGCCGAGCGCCTAGCGATTCCGCGGTGCGCGGGGTGCTGGCGCGCCGTCGGCGGCGGGCGTCGTCGCCGTCTCCTCCGCGTTCAGCCGCTCGAGCCGGTAGCCGTGCTGATAGATCGCCGAGAGCCGCCAGCCGTTCTCGGGCAGCAGGCCGAGCTTGGTCCGCAGGCGGCTCACGTGGGTGTCGACGGTGCGCGTGTTGAGGTCGGGGCTGCGTCCCCACACGGTCTCGAGGATGTGGCCGCGGGAGACCAGGTTGCCGACGTTGCGGAACAGGAACGCGGCGAGGTCGAAGTCCTTCTGCGTGAGGTCGATCCGGGCGCCGTTGCGGGTGATCACGCGCCGCTCGAGGTCGATCGAGAACTCGGCCACCTTGATGCCGGTGCCGGGCGACGCGGCGCGTCCGGCGCGCCGCACCAGGGCGTCGATCCGGGCGAGCAGCTCGTGGCGCCGCAGCGGCTTGATCAGGTAGTCGTCGGCGCCGGCGCGCAGCGCCGCGACGATGTCCTCCTCGCGGTCGCGCGCGGTGGTGAACAGCACCGGGACCGAGTCGTGGCCGTTCGCGCGCACCCAGGCGAGCACGGCGTCGCCGTTCACGTCCGGCAGCTCCCAGTCGAGCACCAAGAGATCGAAGCTGTCGCGCGCGAGCGCGCGCATGAACTCGCGCGAGCGATCGAACGCGTGGCAGACGTGGCCCGCGCCCGCCAGCCAGAACCGCACGAGGTCGCTCTGGGATGGATCGTCTTCGAGCAGCGCGATGCGCATGTGGCGAGCCTGTCGCGAGGGGATCGGAGCGCTACTCGAAGACGACCTTGACGCCGGCCAGGAAATCGCGCAGCCGCCGCACCTCGGCGAGCGCACCGCCGGCGTCCCCCGCCCGCGCGAGCCGCTCGAGCGCCGCGCCGATCGTGCTGATCTCGTCGAAGCCGTAGCCGGCGCCGGCGCCCTTCATCGCGTGCCCGATGCCGCGCACGGTTTCGAAGTCGGCACGCTCGAGCGCCTCGCGCAGCCGGTCGACGTCGGCGCGGCGATGCGCGAGAAACCGCGGCACGAGCTCGCCGAGCTCGCGCGGCACGACCACCGCGTCGCGCACTGCGTCAGGAATGTCGCCCATCGGGGGATTCTATGCGCTCGGCCCGCGCGCAACGCGGCAAAATGCCCGATCCGCGCCAACCCCGCGGTGCACGCGTGTGGATCTGTTCCCGGAGGGCGGAATCGGCGCCGCCCGGATCACCGCGCCGCCGCGGCGCGCCGGGCCTCGGGCAGCACCGGCCACAGCGCCGAGCGCAGCGACTCCAGGGTCACCGGCTTGGTCACGATCCCGTCGCAGCCGGAGGCGAGCGCACGTTCGACTTCCACGCCCTCCTGGTGCGCGGTCAGGGCGAGGATCGTGCCGGTGTAGCCGCGCGCGCGGAGCACGTTGACCGCCTCGTACCCGTTCATCACCGGCATCTCCATGTCCATCAGCAAGGCGCCGTACGGGCTCGCGAGCGCCGCTTCCACCGCCGACAGCCCGTTCGCGACGCTCTTGAAATCCAGGCCGAGCTTGCCGAGCTGCAGCTCGACGAGCGCGCGGATGTCCTCGTTGTCCTCCGCGAGCAGCACGCGGCCGGCGAGCGGCTCGCGCATCGCGGCGGCGTCGGCGATCGACTGCACGCTCGCCGGCTTGTCGGCCGGCTCGCTCGGCAGCCGCACGCGGAAGGTCGATCCGTAGCCGACGCGCGACTCGACCTCGAGGGTGCCGCCCATCAGGGCGACCAGGTTGCGGGTGATCGCGAGGCCGAGCCCGGTGCCGCCGTAGCGCTGCGCGACGCTGGGATCGGCCTGCTGGTAGGGCTCGAACACGCGCTCGACCGCTTCCTCGGGAATCCCCGGTCCGGTGTCGCGCACCTCGAGCTCGAGCGCGGCGAGGTGCCAGGCGATGCGCAGCTCCACTTGCCCCGCGTCGGTGAACCGCACCGCGTTCGAGAGCAGGTTGATCAGGATCTGCCGCACCCGGAACGCATCCAGCATCACCGCCGCGGGCAGCGGCGTGACCCGGGTGAGCTTCAGGCGCAGGCGCTTCTCGTCGGCGAACGCCTGGATCGTGCCGACGACGTCGCGACAGAGCTGGTCGGGGTCCTCCGGCGCCGGCGCGATGGTGAGCGTCCCGGCCTCGATCTTCGCGAGGTCGAGGTTGTTGTTGATCAGCTGCAGCAGGTGCTCGCAGTTGCGCGCGATGATCGCGCTGTTCTTGATGCGCGACTCGCGCCCGAGGTCCTCGGTGAACTGGTTGATCTTGTTGAAGCCCATGATCGCGGTGAGCGGCGTGCGCAGCTCGTGCGTCATGTTGTTCAGGAACTCGGTCTTCAGCCGGTTCGCTTCGCGCGCGGCGAGCGTCTCGTAGCGCAGCCGGCGCCCCTCGTCGTAGACGATGAACAGCCAGACCGAGAACACGATCGCGAGCGTCGCCAGCCCGGCGGTGAGCGCGAACACCCAGCGTGTCTGCAGGCCGAGGGCGAAGAGCGTGGTGCCGGCCGCCACGAGCACCACCAGGAGCGCCGCGAACGCGGCCAGGAAGTGGCGCGGCGTGCTGTCCGCACCGCGCCGCAGCAGCGCGACGCCGAGCGCGAGCGCCGCGAGCACCATCAGCCCGTCCACCCAGACGAGCGACGGCCGCAGCACGGCGCCGTCCTTCAGCGCGGCGTACGCGAGCGCCGACAGGCGCAGGCTCGACACGCGTCCGAGCGGCGTGAAGAGCTCGTCGCCGATCCCGAGGCTCGAGACGCCGATGAAGACCGTCTTGCCGGCGACCTCGCGCGCGAGCTCCTCGCTCGCGCGGGTGCCGGACGCGGCGAGCGCGAGCTGGTCGAACGGGATCACGCGCAGGCTGTCCATGTTCGCCGGGTAGCGCAGGAGCGCTTCGCCCTCCGCGGTGACCGGCACCGAGACGCGCGGGAACTGCACCCGGTCGCCGTCGAAGCGCACCGCGGCGTCCTCGCCGCCGGCGGCCAGCATCACGGCCGCGGGGAGGCTCGGGAAGATGAACCCCTGCGCCGCGTGGAACAGGCCGACCTTGCGGATCACGCCGTCGTCGTCCGCGCGCAGGTTCACCACGCCGACGCGGATGCGGCTGTCGCGCAGGTACTTGTCGAGCGGCAGCTTGAGATAGTGCCAGCGCACGTGCGGCAGCTGGTCGGTGCTCGGCGAGTGCAGGAACCCGGCGCGCAGGCCGGCGGACATCAACTCGCGTCCGATCGCGCGCGCGGCGAGCCGGCGCCCGTACCCCTCCGCGGTGTCGAGTGCCACCGGCAGCCCGGCGGCGGCGAGGACCATGTTCGGCTGCAGCGCGTCGGCGAAGTCCTGCGCGCCCGGGCGCTCCTCGGCGAGCAGCAGGTTGAACGCGACGGTGCGCGCGCCGTGCCGCGAGAGGTAGCGCGCCGCGTCGGCGAAGACGTCATGCGCGTACGGCCACGGCCCGATCTCGCGCGACAGCCGCGTGATCGCGCTCACGTCGGCGTCGAACACGACCACCGAATCGAGGTTGATGTCGCGGGCGAGCGTGCGCTGCTGGATGTCGTAGAGCCACCAGTTCAGGCGCTGGTAGAGGGGCGTCTGCGCGAACACGACGGCGAGCAACAGCGCGAGCGCGCACACCGCGACGGCGCGCACGCCCGCATTGCCGGACAAGCGATCGGTCAGCATTACGCTCTGCGCGATTCCCTTTTCGCCCCCGCCCCCCGAAGACGGATTCTAGCCCGGAACCGGCGCCCGGCGCGTGCGGAATCCCCGCCGGGCACCCGCGGCATGGACGCCGCCGCACGAAACCGCTAACTTTCGCGCTCTGCCGCCGCGGCGGCACCACGGGACACCGGAGTGAAGTTCTGCATCGTGGGCGCCGGGGCGATCGGCGGTCTGCTCGGCGCGCGGCTCGCGATGGCGGGGCACGATGTGAGCCTCGTCGCCCGCGGCGCGCACCTCGCGGCGATCGCGGCCGGGGGGCTCGCGCATCGCGCGCCCGACGGCCGCGAGACGCGGCTGCGCCTGCCCGCCTCGGAGCGGCCGGAGGACTTCGGCCCGCAGGATGCGGTGATCGTGGCGCTCAAGGCGTACTCGATCGCGCCGATGCTCGGGCGCCTCGCCGGCCTGCTCGGGCCGGACACCGCGGTCGTCACCGCGATCAACGGCCTGCCGTGGTGGTACTTTCACCGCGAGGGCGGGCGGTTCGACGGCAGCCGGGTCGAGTGCCTCGATCCGGACGGCGCGATGCTGCGCGCGCTCGACCCCGACCGCATCGTCGGCTGCGTCGTGCACACCGCGGCGGAGGTGGTCCGGCCCGGGGCCGTGCACCACACCGGCGGGGCGCGCCTGTTCGTCGGCGAGCTCGACGGCCGCGTCACGCCGCGCCTGCGCGCGCTCGCCGCGGCGATCGACGCGAGCGGCCTGGAGGCGGTGGTCACCGAGCGCGTCCGCGACGACATCTGGACCAAGCTGATCGGCAACCTCTCCTTCAATCCGGTGGCCGCGCTCACCGGGGAGCTGATGGACGAGATCTGCGACAGCCCGGCGCTTGCCGCGCTGATCCGCCGCATGATGGAGGAGGGCATCCGCGTCGGCGAGGCCTACGGCGCGCGCTTCGCGGTCGATGTCGACGAGCGGCTCGCGATGGCGCGGCGCATCGGTGCCGCGAGGATCTCGATGCTGCAGGACCTGGAGCGCGGCCGGCCGCTCGAGCTCGACGCGATCGTCGGCGCGGTGGTCGAGCTCGCGCGCCGCGTCGGGCTGCCGACGCCGACGATCGACGGAGTCGGCGCGCTGCTGCGCGCGCGCGCCGCCCGCGCCCGGCGCGCTTGAGGCGGCATCAGGCGGGCGGCGCGGGCGCGCCCGGCGGCTTTGCCTGGGTGATATGGATCGGGTAATCTAGCCGCATTCGGAGTCGCCCCCGCGCCGGCGGCAGCCCTCCTCGCTCGACAAGAAGACGAGGGCGCGAGCGCGGACGGCTCCGGAATCCATCGCGCACACCGAGGAGGGTCTTGCCATGTCCGTGAAACGCCTTGCCGTGCCCGCCGTCCTGGCCGCGGGCTTCTGCGCCGCCGCGCCGGCGCTCGCCCAGACCACGCTCACGCTGTCGAGCTGGGTGCCCCCGCAGCACCTGCTCACGCGGGCGATGGTCGACTGGGCGAAGGAGATCGAGAAGGCCACCAACGGCCGCGTCAAGCACAACCTCGTGCCGAAGGCGGTCGCCTCGCCGCCCGGCACCTTCGACGCGGTGCGCGACGGGCTCGCCGACGTCTCGTTCACGGTCGACGGCTACACGCCGGGCCGGTTCGTGCTCACGCGCGTGGCCGAGTTCCCGCAGCTCGGCGACAGCTCGAAGGTCGTGTCGGTCGGCTACCAGCGGATCCACGAGCGCCACCTCGCGAAGTTCGACGAGCACAAGGGCACGCGCGTGCTCGCCGTGTTCACGCACGGGCCGGGCCAGATCTACAACACCAAGCGGCCGATCAAGGCCGTGGCCGACCTCGAGGGCCTCAAGATCCGCGTCGGCGGGGGCATGGTGAACGACGTCGCGAAGGCGCTCGGCGCGAATGCGCTGCTCAAGCCCGCGCCCGAGTCCTACGAGATCATCTCGACCGGCGTCGCCGACGGCCTGTTCTTTCCGGCCGAATCGATCGTCTCGTTCAAGCTGGTCGACCTGATCAAGCACGTGACGCTGGTGCCGGGCGGGCTGTACAACGTCTCGTTCGCGTTCATGATGAACCCCGCCACGTACAACAAGCTCTCGGCCGACGACAAGAAGGCGGTCGACGCGTTCTCCGGCGAGCGCCTCGCGCGCCACCTGGCCAAGTACTGGGACGAGGGCGACCGCGTCGGCGTGGAGGCGATGACGAAAGCCAACATCCCGACGATCAAGGCCGATGCGGCTTTCCTCGCGGCGCTGCAGGCCAAGGTGAAGCCGCTCGAGGACGCGTGGTTCAAGCAGGCGGCCGAGAAGGGGCTCGACGGGCCGAAGGCGCTCGCCGAGCTGCGCGCCGAGATCAAGAAGGTCCAGTAGGCACCCGTCACGCAGGCGCGGCGGCGCGGGCCGGCGGCCCGCGCCGCGTCGTCCCCCCTGGCGCGCAGACCAGGAGCCCACGGCCGACCCCGCCGCGCCGGCGCGGCGCGGCGCGGCATCGGCGCCCGCGCGATCCTGTTCGCGATGATGGCGCTCACCGCGGTCGACGTCTTCCAGCGCTACGTGGTCGGCGCGTCGATCCGCGGCAGCTTCGAGATCACCGAGCTGATGATGGTCGTGCTGATCTTCGCCGGCCTGCCGCTGGTCTCGCTCAAGGGCGACCACGTCGCGGTCGACCTGCTCGACCACGTGCTGCCGGCGGCGGTGCGGCGGGTGCTGCGCGTGACGGCGCATCTCGTCTGCGGCGCGGCGCTCCTCGGCATGAGCTGGCTGCTCTGGCGCAAGGCCGGCCAGGTCGTCGAGTACGGCGACGTCACCGCCGCGCTGCGGATCACGCTGTGGCCGTTCGTCTACTTCATGAGCGGGCTGTCGTTCGTGACCGCGCTCATCCACTTCTACATGGTCCTGCGCGGGCCGCCGGTGCCGGATTGAGCGCAGGCGCCGCGTGAAGCCCGCCGCGATCGCCGTCCGACGCGTCCGTCCCGGGCGCGGGCGCCGGGCGCCGGGCAGGGAGGCGTGAATGCAGGAGGCGCTGCTCGGCCTGGCCGCGATGTTCGCGCTCACGCTCGCGCGGGTGCCGATCGCCTTCTCGATGGGGATCGTGGGATTCGTCGGCCTCGGGCTGCTGCGCAGCTGGCCCTCCGCGGTCGCTTCCGCGACCGCGGTGGTGTACGAGACCGGCTTCTCGTACGCGCTGTCGGTCGTGCCGCTCTTCATCCTGATGGGCAACTTCGTGACCCGCGCCGGCATGTCGCAGGAGCTCTATCGCGCCGCGTACGCCTTCTTCGGCCACTGGCGCGGCGGGCTCGCGATGTCGACGGTCGTGGCCTGCGGCGGCTTCAGCGCGATCTGCGGCTCGAGCCTGGCGACCGCGGCGACCATGTCGAAGGTCGCGATGCCGTCGATGCGGAAGTTCAACTACTCGCAGGGCCTCGCCGCCGGCTCGATCGCCGCCGGCGGCACGCTCGGCATCATGATTCCGCCGTCGGTGATCATGGTGATCTACGGCCTGATGACCGAGACCAACATCGGCATGCTCTTCGCCGCGGGCGTGCTGCCCGGCATCCTGGCGGTCTCGTGCTACATGGGCGCGGTCGCGTTCACGACCTGGCGCGATCCGCAGGCCGGGCCGCCGGGCGAGCGCTCCTCGTGGTCGGACCGGCTCGCCGCCCTAAAGGAGATCTGGGGCGTCGTGGTCCTGTTCGCGGTGGTGCTCGGGGGCATCTACGGCGGCGTCTTCACGCCCACCGAGGCGGCGGGGGTCGGCGCGGCCGGCGGCTTTCTCTTCGCGCTCGGCCGGCGCGCGCTCAGCTGGCACACCCTGTACCTCGTGCTGCTCGAGTCGGCGCGCACCACGGCGATGCTGTTCGTGATCCTGATCGGGGCGCTCACCTTCGCCAACTTCATCAACTTCACCACGATGCCGGCCGACCTGCGCACGTTCGTGAGCGAGCTGCAGGTCGATCCGGTGATGGTGGTGGTGGCGATGTGCGTGATCTACATCGTGCTCGGCTGCGTGCTCGAGAGCCTGTCGATGATCCTGCTCACGGTGCCGCTGTTCGTGCCGCTGGTGCTCGCGCTCGACTTCGGCTTCGGCGCGGACGAGATCAAGAAGGTCTGGTTCGGCATCGTGATCGTCACGGTGGTCGAGATCAGCCTGATCACGCCGCCGGTGGGCCTGAACGTGTTCGTGCTGCGCACGCTGCTGCCGGAGATCTCGCTCGGCACGATGTTCCGCGGCGTCGGACCGTTCATCGTCGCCGACTTCGTGCGCCTCTCGATCCTGATCTCGTTCCCGGTCATCAGCCTCTGGCTGCCGCAGCTGCTGTTCTGAGCGCCGCCGCCGGTCGCTCAGCCGAGCGCGCGGGACACCGCATGGATCGCGAGCCCGACCAGCCCGCCGATCAGCGTGCCGTTGATGCGCACGTACTGCAGGTCGTCGCCGACGTAGGACTCGATGCGCTCGGTGAACGTGCGCGCGTCCCATTTCTCGACCGTCTCGGCGATCAGCAGGCCGAGCTCGTGCCGCTGGGAGTCGGCCACGCGCACGATCACGCCGCGCAGCCAGCGGTTGAGCCGCGCGCGCGCGGCGTCGTTGCGGCGCATGCCGGCCGCGAACTCGCCGATGCCGCGCTCGAGCTGGCCTACGATCAGCGAGTCGGGCCGGGCGAGATCCGCGGTCAGCGCGGCGAGCACCGCGTCCCACGCGCCCGCGAGCTCGCGCTGCAGCGCCTCGTTCGCGACCAGCTCGGCGGTGAACGCCGCGAGCTCGCGGCGGTAGCGGGCCGAGGTCTTGAGCTCTTCGGCGAGGTCGGCGAGCGCCGCGTCGAGCTTGCGCCGCCACGGGTGCTCGGGGTCGCGCGCCATCTCCGCGATCGCCTCCTCGGCGGCGGCGATGATGCGGTCGGACACCGCCAGGTCGAGCCCGACGCTGCGCCAGTACCACGCGGTCTTCTCGCGCACCTTCGCGCGGATCGACGGCTCGTACTCGGCGAGCAGGCGCGCGAGCTCGACGATCAGCTGGTCGACGAGCCCGCGATGGCGGCCGGTCGCGGTCACCGCGCCGAGCAGCTCGCCCGCGGCGCGTGCGAGGTCCACCTCCTCGAGCCACCGGTTCACGCTCGACTGCAGATAGCGCCGCACCTCGCCGGTCTCGAGCTGGGCGAAGAGCGCCGGCAGCCGGTCGCCGATCCGCTCGGCGAGCTTGCGCGGACGGTCGGCCTCCCCGAGCCACGCCGCGAGCCCCTCGATGAAGTCGACGTCGGCGATCTTCTCCCGCACCACCTCCGGCGCGAGAAAGTTCCGCTCGACGAACTCGCCGAGGTTGCGGCCGATGCGGTCCTTGTTGCGCGGCACGATCGCGGTGTGCGGGATCGGCAGGCCGAGCGGGTGCCGGAAGAGCGCGGTCACGGCGAACCAGTCGGCGAGCGCGCCGACCATCCCGGCCTCGGCGAAGGCGCGCACCCAGGCGAGCGCGGGATGGACCGGCTCCCAGTAGCGCGCCGCGAGGAACACGAGCGCCATCAGCACGAGCAGGCCGGTGGCGATGCGCCACATGCGTTGCGGGCGCGGACGCGGCGCGCCGCCGGCGGGCGGAGGTCCGGGCGTCACAGGGCGAGCAGCGAGACCACGCCGAAGTAGATCAGGAGCGACAGCACGTCCTGGATGATCGTCGCGACCGGACCGCTGCCGTACGCGGGATCCTTGCCGAGACGCGCGAGCAGCCACGGAAAGACGAGCCCGATGGTGGTGGCCATCGCGCTCGCCGCGAACAGCGCGAGCGACACGGCCACCGCGAGGCGCAGGTCGCCGAAGACGAGCCAGATCGGCGCGAAGGCGAGCAGCGAGAGCGTCAGCCCGATCAGCGCCCCGGTGCGCAGCTCGCTCGCCACCTGCCGCGCGAGCGGCGCAGTCGAGAGCGAGAGCCCGCGGACGGCGATCAGCTCGGTCTGCGTCCCGATCGCGCCGGCGAGATATACGAGGCCCGGCACGAAGAACGCGATCGCGACGCGCGACTGCAGCGCCTGCTCGAACCAGGCGACGATCAGCGTCGCGAGCATCGCGCCGGCCAGGCCGACGAGGAGCCACGGAAGCCGGTCGCGCGCGCGCCGCGCCGGCGGCGCCTCGATCGCGAGCCGCGCGCGCTCGGTCTCGTGCAGGATGCCGGCCAGGCGATGGAGGTCCTCCACGTGCTCGTGGCGCAACACCTCGAGCAGCCTCTGGGGCGGCACGACGCCGAGCAGTCGGCCCGCCGCGTCGACGACCGGCACCGCGGCGACGCCGTAGTGGATGGCGAGCGACGCCGCATCCTCCTGGTCGGTGTCCGGGTGTGCGGCCGGAAAGTCGCGCAGCGCGACGTCGGCGACGCGCGCGCCGGCCGGCGCCGAGAGCAGGCGCGCCATCGGCACGATGCCGATCAGGCGGCGCTCCGCATCGGTCACGTAGACCGTGCCGGCGTAATCGAGCGCCTGCCCGTGCAGCCGACCGACGACCGCGCCGACGGTGTCGTCGGGCACGGCGAGCGGAACGTGCCGCGCGAGATGCTCGGCGGCGCTTTCGGTGGCGGGCGGCGGCGGTGCGGTCGGCGGCGGCATGTGGCGGCCGACCGCGAGGATAGCCGACTCCGCCCGGATCGCGCGGCGTCGTTCGGCCGGATGCGCCGCGGCGAGCGCTGGCGCCCCGGCCGCTCGCGCGGCCGGGGCAGCCATCGGGCGAGCATAGTCAGTGCGGGTCTGATGCGCCTTTGACCCGCATCAAAGTCGGGGGGGCGAGGCGGATGATTTCCTTGGCGGCAGAATACGGAGGAGGAGCACGGGCGATGGCCGCCACGCCGATCCGGGTGCAGCAGTTCCTGCAGAATCTGCCGCTCTTCAGCGAGCTGACGGGCGACGAGATCGATCGCCTCGCCGCCGCGACGGCGCAGGTGCGCGCGAGCGCCGGGACGTTGCTCTTCCGCCGCGGCGACCCGTGCACCGGGTTCCACGTCATCGTCTACGGGCAGATCAAGCTCGCGCTCGCCGGCCGCGACGGCTCGGAGAAGGTGGTCGAGGTGCTCGGTCCGGGGCAGAGCTTCGGCGAGGCGGTGATGTTCCTCGAGCGGCCGTACGTGGTGTTCGCCGAGGCGCTCGCCGACTCGCTCCTGCTCTTCATCGGCAAGGCGGCGCTGCTCGCCGAGATCGAGCGCAACCCGCGGTTCGCCCGCAAGATGCTCGCCGGCCTCGCGATGCGGCTGCACCGGCTGATGTCGGACCTGGAGGCCTACTCGCTGAAGAGCGGCACGCAGCGGGTGATCGGCTATCTCCTGCGCGACGCGCCGGAGGACGTCGCGCCCGGGACGCCGTTCGACATCGAGCTCGCCACCAGCAAAGGCGTGCTCGCCTCGCGGCTCAACATCACGCGCGAGCACTTCTCGCGGATCCTGCACGAGCTCTCGGCGGCCGGGCTGATCGAGGTGCACGGCCGGCACGTCAAGGTGCTCGATCTCGCGAGCCTGCGCGAGTACACGCCGTGACGCCGGCGCCGCTGCGCGCGCCAAGCGCTGCGCGCGGCGCGGCGTGACGTTGTTCCGCCGCGCGGCGGGCAACGGGTCACGGCGCGCAGAACGAGCAGGCCGGCCGACCGGGTTTGTTTGATCCAGGTCACAGCGGGAGGCCGGTTCGATCCCCAGAATTCGAACCGTGTCTCCTGGTCTGGGGCGGGACAACGGGGTGTCGCAAGGCAGTCCGTTTCCCGCTCAATTTTTTTGACCAGCCGATAAACCAGGAGACATTCGATGACCCACGCGCCGGCGCGCATCACCGAGCGGATCGACCGGATCACGCTCCTCACCGACGAGTACAAGAGCCCGGCGCCGCCGGTGCCGAAGAGCGTCAAGATCGAGCTCACCGCGCGCTGCGACTTCCAGTGCTTCTTCTGCGCGTCGCACATGCGGCTGCGCGACAAGAGCGACATGTCGTGGCCGTTCTTCACCCGCATCGTGCGCGAGATGCGCGAGGCCGGCGTCGAGGAGCTCGGCGTCTTCTACCTCGGCGAGTCGTTCCTCGTGCCGTGGCTCGCCGAGGCGATCCGCTTCGCGAAGCGCGAGTGCGGCTATCCGTACGTCTTCCTGACGACCAACGGGCGCATGGCGACCCGCGAGCGCGTGCGCGAGTGCATTGCGGCCGGGCTCGACAGCCTCAAGTTCAGCTTCAATTTCGCCGACGCCGCGCAGTTCAGCGAGGTCACCGGCGTCAAGGGCAGGGACTACGCCCGCATCGTCGAGCACGTCCGGGCGGCGCGCGCGGCGCGCGACGAGGTCGAGCGCCAGACCGGCCACCGCTGCGGCCTCTACGCGTCGAGCATCCTCTACGACGGCGAGCAGCAGGAGCGCATGAAGCGCGCCGTGGACGAGATCCTGCCGCACGTGGACGAGCACTACTGGCTGCCGCTCTACGGCCAGGCGGGCCTGACGAGCGGCGCGAAGGGCACGCGGCCGACCGCCGGGAACCAGGGCCGCGTCGGCGCCCTGCGCAAGCCGCTGCCGTGCTGGTCGCTCTTCACCGAAGGCCACATCACGTACGACGGCCGTCTGTCCGCCTGCTGCTTCGATCACGACGGCCGGTTCGACATGGGTGACCTGAACGCGACGCCGTTCGTCGAGGCGTGGCACAGCGCGAGGTTCCGGGCGCTGCGCGCCGCCAACCTGGCCGAGAACGTCGCCGGCACGGTCTGCGAGAAGTGCATCGCCTACGAGGACGACGCGAAAGCGCAGACGAGCCCGGTGCCGGTGACCTTCTATCGCGCGCGCGGCGCGGCGGCCGGCTGAGGCCGCGCGGCGCGCGGGCAATCCGCGGCAGATTCCGTCAGGCGGGCGCGGGCGCGACCCCGGTCAGGAGGTAGGCCAGGAGCTCGCGAACCGTGCGGATCTGCGAGCCGAACGGCAGCGGTCCGGCGCCGCGGAAGAAGAGGCCGCGCTCGACGTCGCCGCGCATGGCCGCGGCGAGCTGCAGGTCGATGCAGAACTGGCCGAAGCGCTCGATGCCGTCCCGCAGACCGCACGCGGCCAGGCAATCGAACGCCAGCGTGCACTCGCGCCGCGGCCTGGCGCGGCGCTTGAGCGCGGGCAGCTTGGCGAGGTAGGCCGCGAGCCACGGCGTGCGCACCGCGCGGGCCGGCAGGCCGGCGACGCTGGTGAAGGTGACGATGTCCTCGGGCCGCGCCTCGGCCAGCACCCGCTTGAAGTCCGGGTGCGCATCGCCCTCGGCGGTCACCGCGAACGCGGTGCCGAGCTGCACGGCCGCGGCGCCGAGCGCGAGCAGCCCGCGCACGTCCGCGTGCGTGCCGACGCCGCCGGCCGCGACGATCGGCACGCGCTCGCGCGCGATGCCGAGCCCGTCGAGCACGGTGTGCACGCCCGCGATCACCGCCGCAAACTCGAAGCGCGGATCGCCGAGCTCGGCGATGCTCGCCGCGCCGAGATGCCCGCCGGCGCGTCCCGGATGCTCGATCACGATCGCATCGGGCACGCGCCCCCGGCGCAGCCACTTCTTCAGCAGCACGCCGACGCCGCGCGCGTCGGAAAGGATGGGCACGAGCGCGACTTCCGGGTGGTCCGCGGTGAGCTCGGGAAGATCCAGCGGCAGTCCGGCGCCGACGACGATCGCCTGCGCGCCGCTCGCGCACGCCTGGCGCACGTAGTCCGCGTACTGCGAGACCGCGCGCATGACGTTCACCGCGACCAGGCCGCGGCCCGCGGCGAGCGCGAGCGCGCGCTTCACCTCGCGGTCGAGCGCCTCCAGGTTCGCCGCGTCGATCGCGCGCTTGTCGCGCAGCCGCGCGGTGCGCGCCATCAGGTCGGCGTGATGGCGCCGCAGATCGACGCTGGAGACGGTGCCGACGGCGCCGGCCCGCGCCACGCTGCCCGCGAGCCGGTGCGCCGAAACGCCGACGCCCATGCCGCCCTGGACGATCGGCAGCAGCGCGCGGCCGCGGATGCGAAGCGGCGGAAGGTCGTGTGGGATCAAGCGATGGCCTGCGGACGGACGCGCCGATTGTCCGTACGTCGGCGGCGCGCGCCTTGATGCATGTCAAGCCGCGCCGGATGCGCCGGAGCGCGCGGCCGCTACTTCGGCCGCCGGTCGACGATGCGCTTCGCCTTGCCGAGCGAGCGCTCGACCGCTCCGGTCGGCTGCACCTTCACGCGGACGGTCACGCCGACCATCGACTTGACGTGATGCTGCAGCTCGCGCGCGGCGGCCTCGCGCGCGGCGGCGTCGGCGGCGGCGAACTCGGGCTTCATTTCGACCAGCACGTCGAGCTGGTCCAGATGCCGCTCGTCGCGCCACAGCTCGAGCTGGTAGTGCGGCGAGAGGCGCGGGTGCTTGAGCAGGCACTCCTCGATCTGGCTCGGGAACACGTTCACCCCGCGCACGATCAGCATGTCGTCGGAGCGCCCGGTGACCTTCTCGATGCGGCGCATCGCGGGACGCGCGGTGCCGGGCAGCAGGCGCGTGAGGTCGCGAGTGCGGTAGCGGATCACCGGCATCGCCTCCTTGGTGAGCGACGTGAAGACGAGCTCGCCCGGCTCGCCGTCGGGCAGGACGGCGCCGGTCTCGGGATCGATCACCTCCGGATAGAAATGGTCCTCCCAGATGTGCGGTCCGTCCTTGGTCTCGGCGCACTCGCACGCGACGCCCGGCCCGATGACCTCGGAGAGCCCGTACAGGTCGATCGCCGAGAGGCCGAAGCGGTCCTCGATTTCGCGCCGCATCTCGTTCGTCCAGGGCTCGGCACCGAGGATCGCGATCCGCAGGGACGTCGAGCGCGGGTCGATGCCCTGGCGGTCGAATTCCTCGGCGAGGGCGAGCAGGTACGACGGCGTCGACGTGATGACCGTCGCGCCGAAGTCCATCAGGAGCTGCACCTGCCGCTCGCTCTGGCCGCTCGCGACCGGCACCACGGTCATGCCGAGGCGCTCGGCCCCGTAGTGGTATCCGAACCCGCCGGTGAAGAGCCCGTAGCCGAGCGCGACGTGGAAGACGTCGGTGTCGCGGCCGCCGGCGGCGTGGATCGAGCGCGCCATGACGTCGGCCCACACGTCGAGGTCGCGCCGGGTGTAGCCGACGACGGTGGGCTTGCCGGTCGTGCCGCTCGAGGCGTGCACGCGCACGACCTCCCGGAGCGGCACCGCGAACATGCCGAACGGGTAGTTTGCGCGCAGATCCTCCTTGGACGTGAACGGGAACCGCGCGAGGTCGGCGAGCGACCGCAGGTCCTCCGGGCCGACGCCGGCGGCGTCGAACTTCGCGCGGTAGTGCGGCACGTTGGCGTAGGCGTGCCCGACGCTCCAGCGCATGCGCTCGAGCTGCAAGGCCGCCAGCTCGTCGCGGCTGGCGGTCTCGACCGGGTCGCGCACCGCGCTCGGCGTCGGCTGGCGCATGACTGAGGGCTCCTTGATCGACGAGGTGGGGGCAACGCGATGCTACTCGCGGGGCCCGCCCTTTCGTGGCGATTGTCGCGGCGACGGTGCGGCCGGCGCGCCGCGCCGGCCCGATCCTACCCTCCGGTCGCGCGCTGCGCGTTTAGCCCGGATCACGGGCTCGTCCCGGAGGGCTTGACGGTCGTGATACAGTTGCTGCTATCATCGCGATAGATTCTGAATCATTACCCGGCGCAAGGCTCGGCGCCGGGGAGCGCATACTGCGATCGGCGCCGCTGCGCCGTGCAGCCCGACCACCACGGACGGAGGAGGAGATGAAGGCCGACCTCAAGGCGGGCGCGACCGCCACGCGCAAGATCGTCATCGACAAGCCGCGCACGATCGACTTCCTCGGCGAGAACCTGCGCGTCTACGCGACCCCGGAGCTCGTGCGCGACTTCGAGATGGCGTGTCGCGAGTTCCTGCTGCAGTACTGCGACGCGGGCGAGGATTCGGTCGGCACCGGCATCGGCGTCACGCACAGCGGCGCGACGCTGCTCGGCGCGGCGGTCGAGATCACGATCACGGTCAAGGCGGTCGATGGACGCCGCGTCACCTTCGACCTGGTTGCCCGCGACGCCGCCGAGGAGATCTCGCGCGGGGAGCACGGCCGCTTCGTGGTCGAGGTCGAGAAGCTGCGCGCGCGGGTGGCGGCGAAGGCGCAGAAGCCCGGAGGGTGAGCGCGGGCGTACGCCTGACTCCTTCCCTCCCCCCGGGAGGGCGAGGGGCTTCGACGCCCACCCGCAGAGCTACCGCACGGAGCGCGACATGGCAGCCGATATCCGCAAGGTTCCCGAGTACTGCTACCAGTGCGTCGCCGGGCCGGACCTGCTGCAGGTCAAGGTCGAGAACGGCGTCGCCATCGAGATCGAGCCGAACTTCCGCGCGGCCGAGGTGCATCCGGGCGGCGGCAAGTGCTGCGTCAAGGCCTACGGGCTGGTGCAGAAGACCTACAACCCGAACCGCCTGCTCACCCCGATGAAGCGCACCAACCCGCAGAAGGGGCGCGACCACGATCCGAAGTTCGTGCCGATCTCGTGGGACGAGGCGTTCGATCTCGTCGCCGGGAAGCTGAACGAGCTGCGCGCGAAGGGGCTCGTCGACGAGGCCGGCTACCCGCGCGTGGCGGCGAGCTTCGGCGGCGGCGGCACGCCGACCTATTACATGGGCACCTTCCCGGCATTCCTGTCGGCATGGGGACCGGTCGACTTCAGCTTCGGCAGCGGGCAGGGGGTCAAGTGCTACCACTCGGAGCACCTGTACGGCGAGCTGTGGCACCGCGCGTTCACGGTGTGTCCCGACACGCCGACCACGCGCTATGTGCTCTCCCTCGGCGCGAACACCGAGGCCTCGGGCGGGGTGGTCGGCGCGTGGCGCCACGCCGAGGGGCGCATGAACCGTCATCTGAAGCGCGTGCAGATCGAGCCCCATCTCTCGATCACCGGCGCGTGCTCGGCCGAGTGGGTGCCGATCCGGCCGAAGACCGACCCGGCGTTCCTGTACGGCGTCATCCACACGCTGCTGCACCGGCACCCGCGCGAGGCGCTCGACGTCCCGTTCCTGAAGCACCACACCGGCTCGCCGTACCTGATCGGGCCGCACGGCTACTACCTGCGCGACCCGCAGTCGCAGAAGCCGCTGCTGTGGGATCTCAAGCGCGGCGCCGCAGTGCCGTACGACACGCCGGACACCGATCCCGCGCTCGAGGGGGAGTTCGCGCTCGATGCGCTCGAGCTCGGCGCCGACGGCGAGACGTGGAGCCATGCCGGCGTGCGCGCCGCGACCGCGTTCGCGAAGCTCGTCGCGCACATGGCGCAGTACACCCCCGAGTGGGCGGACAAGGTCTGCGACATCCGCCCCGGCACGGTCCGGCGCATCGCGGACGAGTTCCTCGCGCACGCGCAGGTCGGCGCCACGGTCGACATCGACGGCGAGACGCTGCCGCTCCGCCCGGTCGCGATCGCGCTCGGCAAGACGGTGACCAACGGCTGGGGCGGCTACGAGTGCTGCTGGGCGCGCACGCTGCTCGCCTGCCTGGTCGGCGCGCTCGAGGTGCCCGGCGGCACGCTCGGCACGACGGTGCGGCTGAACCGCCCGGCGACCTCGCGCCAGGCGAGCGTGAAGATCGGCCGTGACGGGTTCATGGAGTACCCGATGAACCCCACCGATAAGGAGCACTGGGTGGAGCGGCCGACGGTGCGCAACGCGCACTCTACGCTCGTGCCGCTCTCGGCCAACTCGCCGTGGAGCAACGCGCTCGGGCCGACGCATCTTGCGTGGTTGTTCCGCGACGGCTCGCCGGAGCACTGGCCCGAGGTCACGGCGCCCGACCTCTGGTTCGTCTATCGCACGAACCCCGCGATCTCCTTCTGGGACACCGCCGCGATCACGCGCCGGATCGCCAAGTTCCCGTTCACCGTGGCGTTCGCGTACACGCTCGACGAGACGAACTGGATGGCCGACGTGCTGCTGCCGGAGGCGACCGACCTCGAGAGCATGCAGCTCATCCGCATCGGCGGCACGAAGTTCATCGAGCAGTTCTGGGACCACGAGGGCTTCGCGCTGCGGCAGCCGGCGGTGGCCCCGCAGGGCGAAGCGCGCGACTTCACCGACATTGCGACCGAGCTCGCCGCGCGCACCGGGCTGCTCGAGAAGTACAACCGGGCGATCAACCGCGGCGCCGCCTGTGCGCCGCTCGCCGGCGAGGGCTTCGACTTCAGCCTGGAGACCGACCGCAAGCACTCCGCCGAGGAGATCTGGGACAGCGTGTGCCGCGCGGCAAGCGCGGAGGTGACCAACGGTGCGGCGACCGACGGGCTCGACTGGTACCGCGCGAACGGCTACCGGACCCGACCCATCTCGCGCATCGTCTGGTATCTGTTTCCCGAGCTCCGCAAGCAGGGCATCCGCTTCGAGATGCCCTTCCAGGAGCGGCTCTTCCGCCATGGCGTCGAGCTCGGCAATCGCCTGCACGAGCACGGCATCAAGTGGTGGGACACGCAGCTCACCGAGTACCAGGCCCTGCCGCTCTGCAAGGATTTCCCGGGCGTCTGGGAGAAAGACACCGCGCTGCACGCCAAGGGGAAGGAGTACCCCTTCTGGCTCGTGACGTCGCGGTCGATGCAGTACGCATGGGGGGGCAACGCCGGGATTCCGCTGATGGACGAGGTCTCGGGCAACATGCGCGGCCACGGCGGCGTGGTGATCAACACCAAGACGGCAGAGCGGCTCGGCATCGAGGAAGGCGATCTCGTCGAGGTCCGCTCGTACCTGCACGAGACGAAGGGCCCGGCGATCCTGCGCCAGGGGATCCGGCCCGACACGCTGCTCATGATCGGCCAGTTCGACCACTGGGCGATGCCCTACGCCAAGGGCATGAAGGCGCCGAGCATGAATGCACTGGTGCCGATGTCGCTCGAGCTCACCGACGCGACCGGATCGGCGGCCGACCTGGTGCGCGTCTCCGTGACGAAGGTGGCCGCGTGACGCGCTGGGCGATGGCGATCGACCTGCGCGCCTGCGTGGGCTGCCAGACGTGCACCACCGCATGCCGGCACGCGAACGCGACGCCGCCCGGCGTGCAGTGGCGCAAGGTGCTCGACCTCGAGCAGGGCGAGTTCCCGGACGTCAAGCGGACCTTCGTCCCGGTGGGCTGCATGCACTGCGCCGACCCGCCCTGCATGCACGTCTGCCCGTCGACCGCCACCAAGCAGCGGCCGGATGGCATCGTCACGATCGACTACGACCTGTGCATCGGCTGCGGCTACTGCGCGGTCGCGTGTCCGTACCAGGCGCGCCACATCGTGCACGAGCGCGAGTTCGCGTACGCCGAGGGGCCAACGAAATCCGAGGAGGCGCGCTTCGACGAGAAGCGCATGTCGGTGGCCACCAAGTGCACGTGGTGCGTCGACCGGATCGACAGCGGGCTTGAGAAGGGACTGAAGCCTGGCGTCGACCCGGAGGCGACGCCGGCATGCGTGAACTCCTGCATTGCGAACGCGTACACGTTCGGCGATCTCGCGGATCCGGAGAGCAACGTGTCGCAGAAGGTGCGCGGGACCACGTGGTTCCGGATGCACGAGGAGCTCGGCACTGACCCGCACATCTACTATGTATGGGACGACAAATAGCCGCGGTCATTCGACTCCGCACAGCGTGGCAGCCTTCGCCCGGACAGAAGCGGTCGTACGAACGAGGGAGTAGCCCCTTGTATATCCCCCTAGAACCTATCTCAAAATGCGAATGCGGTCGCGAAAGAGGGGATCTACAAGGGGCTCGCCCCTTGTTCGTTCGGGGATTTACAAGGGGCAATCTGCCCCTTGTTCGTACGACCTCGGTTCGGGAAGAAGCACGGCCGCGATTTTGAGATAGCTTCTAGCCGGAGCAAGGTGAGCAGGCCCCCTCGTACGATCCCCCGAAACCCGCGCGTCCTCCACCGGCCATCATGAACCGCAACCAGCCCGCGAGCGTCAAGCCCTGGCACCAGACCAACTGGGACTGGCGCGCCGCGCTCAATTTCATCTGCGGCGGCACCGGCACCGGCCTCCTGCTCGCCGCGGCGCTCTTCGGCGGCGCGGCGTACGCGTGGTTCGCGCTCGCCGCGCTCGCGTTCGTCGGCTTCGGTCTCTTCTGGGTCTGGATGGAGATCGGCAAGCCGTGGCGCGCGATCAACGTGTTCTTCCACCCCCACACGTCGTGGATGACGCGCGAGTCGATCGTCGCGGGCCCGCTCTTCCTCGCGGGGCTCGCGGCCGCCTGGACCGGCGCGGCGTGGCTCGTCGGGCTGGCCGCGATCCTCGCGGCGGCGTTCCTCTACTGCCAGGGGCGCATCCTGAAGGCCTCGAAGGGCATCCCGGCGTGGCGCGAGCCGGCGATCGTGCTGCTGGTGATCGTGACCGGACTCGCCGAGGGCACGGGCCTCGTGGCCGCCGCGCTCGCGGCGAGCGGCCGGCTCGCCGACCGTGCACCCGTCGTCGCGCTGCTCGTGCTGCTCGTCGCGCGCGAGATCGCGTGGCGCCGCTATCGCGCGGCGCTCGCCGTGCGCGGCGCGCCGAAGGGAACGCTCGAGGTGCTCGGACGCACGAGTCTGCCGTACGCCCTGGGCGGCAACTGGGTGCCGGCGCTGCTCGCGCTCGCGGCGCTGCCGGGGCACGGCGCAGCGTGGGCGCTCGTGCTCGTCGCCGGCGTCGCGGCGGCGGTCTTCGGCTGGTACGGCAAGTTCACGATCGTCGCGCGCGCCGCGTTCAATCAGGGATTCGCGCTGCCGGTGCTGCCGATTCGCGGCCAGGGCGAGCGCACGGCGGGCACCAAGCCGGGCTGGGAAAGACCCGCCGGCAGTTAGGGGTACGTCGTCGCCCCCGGCGCGGCGCCGCGGCGCAGCAATGCTTTGATCTCGGTCACGAAGGGTCGCCGATCGCCGGCGCGCGCCGCGCGTCGGTCAGGCGGTTTGAGATTCATCAAAGATGCCGTGCCGGAGCCTCGGAAAGAATCGAGGCGTCGGAGGAGACGAGAGACCTGGAGAGACGCGATGGCGAGCATCGAGGAATTCATGGCGCAGCACCACAAGGCGTGCGACGCGCATTTCGCGGCTGCCGAGTCCGCGGTCGGCGACGACGACTGGAGCGCGGCCGCGCGCGAATTCGACGCTTTTGCGAAGGGCATGGCCCATCACTTCGAGATGGAGGAATCGGTGCTCTTCCCGGCGTTCGAGGAGCGCACCGGCATGGACGGCGGGCCGACCTACGTGATGCGCGAGGAGCACGAGCAGATGCGCGGCATCCTCGGCGCGCTCAAGGCGGCGGTCGCGGCGCGCGACGCCGACGAGTACCTCGGCCAGTGCGAGACGCTGAACGTCCTCATGCAGCAGCACAACATCAAGGAAGAGCAGGTGCTGTACCGCATGATGGACCAGCACCTCGGCGGCGAGGCCGACATGCTGCTCGGACGCTTCGACGAGCTCGCCGCGGCCTGACGCGGCGCCGACCCGCGGCGTGCCGGGCGCCGCGGTCCAGCGATCCGGAGGTACATGCTCCAGCCCGGACTGAGCTTCGAACAGGCACCGCCGATCTCGGTGCCGTTCCGCTTCTTCCTCTCCGCGCCGCTCTTCGGGCTCGCCTGCGCGGCGCTCGTGCTGTGGCAGGGCCCGGACCTCTTCGCGTCGCGCTGGACGCCGTCCGCGCTCGCGGCCACGCACCTGCTGACGCTGGGGGTCATGGCCTCGACCATGATCGGCGCCATGATGCAGATGCTGCCGGTGCTGGTCGGCGCGCCGATGCCGGCGCCGCGCGCGGTGGCGTGGATCACGCACGTCCTGCTCGTGGCAGGCACGCTCGCGCTGGCCGGCGGCTTCCTGCTGCTGTGGCCGCTGCTGCTGCGCGCGGCGGTCGTCGCGCTCGGCATCGGCTTCGGCGTCTTCGTCGCCGCGGTGGCGGCGAGCCTCGCGCGCGTGCGCGCGTGGAACACGACGGTGGGCGTGATGTGGCTCGCGACGATCGCGCTCGCCGCCGCGGTCGCGCTCGGCGCGACGCTCGCCGCGAGCCTCGGGTGGGGCCTGGCGCTGCCGAGCCCCGCGTTCCACGAGCTTCACCCCGCATGGGGATTGCTCGGCTGGATCGGCGTCCTGGTGATCGGCGTCGCCTACCAGGTCGTGCCGATGTTCCAGATGACGCCCGCGTATCCGGGCACGCTCACGCACTGGCTCACGTGGGCGATCTTCGCCGTGCTCGTGCTGTGGTCGGCGGCGCAGCTCGCCCTCGGCGAGGCGGGCGCGACGCTCGCCACGGCGCTCGCGCTCGCGCTCGGCGGCGCGTTCGTCGCGTTCGCGCTCGTCACGCTCGAGCTCCAGCGCAAGCGCCGCCGCCGGCAGGCCGACGTCACGCTCGACTTCTGGCGCGTCGGCATGGCCTCGCTCGTCGTCGCCGCGGCCTGCTGGGCGGCGCGCCTGCTCGCGCCCGACCGGCTGCCGGAGGGATTCGACCTGTTCCTCGGCGTGCTGGCGCTGGCCGGCGTCGCGCTCTCGGTGATCAACGGCATGCTGTACAAGATCGCCCCGTTTCTCGCGTGGTTCCATCTGCAGACGGCCGTGGCCGGCCGCGCGACCGTGCCGCACATGCGCAAGATACTGCCCGAGGGAGCGCAGCGAGGGCAGCTCCGCACGCACCTCGCCGCGCTCGCGCTGCTGCTGGCCGCGCCGTGGTGGCCGGTGCTCTCGTACCCGGGCGCGCTCGTGCTCGGCGCGTCCATGGTGCTCCTGCTGCGCAATCTCATCGCCGTCGCGCGCGCGCACCGCGCGACGCTCGCGCAGGCCGCGGTCCCCGGCGCGGCCTGAGCCGAGGCCGCTCCGCATCCCCTCGCACGCGCGAGGCGCGTACCATTGGCCGCATCCGCGCGCCGGCGCAAGGCCGCGCGGGCACGGCGCTTGCGCGCCCGAGTGATCCCCGACCCCAGCGAGGTGATGCATGCAGATTGCGATGATCGGGCTGGGCCGCATGGGCGCGAACATGGTGCGGCGCCTGATGCGCGCCGGCCACGAGTGCGTCGTCCACGACGTGTCGCCGGAGGCCGTCGAAACGCTCGCCCGCGAGGGCGCGGTCCCGGCGCGCTCGCTCGCCGAGCTCGCGGCGAAGGTCGCGCGCCCGCGTGCAGTCTGGATGATGGTGCCGGCGGGCCTGGTGGACCGGGTGGTGGACGACCTCGTGCCGCTTCTTTCGAAGGGCGACGCGGTGATCGACGGCGGCAACTCGCACTACCGCGACGCGATCCGCCGCGCGCGATCGCTCGCGACCGCGGGCCTGCGGTTCGTCGACGTCGGCACGAGCGGCGGCGTGTGGGGCCTCGAGCGCGGCTACTGCCTGATGATCGGCGGCGACGCCGAGACCGTGCAGCGGCTGGACCCGGCGTTCGCGGCGCTCGCGCCCGGGGTCGAGGCCGCGCCGCGCACGCCCGGGCGCGCGGGCACGCCGGCCGCGGCCGAGCGCGGGTACCTCCACTGCGGCGGGCCGGGCGCGGGCCACTTCGCGAAGATGGTGCACAACGGCATCGAGTACGGGGTGATGGCCGCGTACGCCGAAGGCCTCAACGTCCTGCGGCACGCGAACGCGGGCAAGCGCGAGCGCGAGTCGAGCGCCGAGGAGACGCCGATGCGGGAGCCGGAGGCCTACCGATACGACTTCGACGTCGCCGCGGTGGCCGAGGTCTGGCGCCGCGGCAGCGTGATCGCTTCGTGGCTGCTCGATCTCACCGCCGCCGCGCTCGCGGAGGATCCGGCGCTCGAGCGCTTCGGCGGCCGGGTGTCGGACTCGGGCGAGGGACGCTGGACGCTGCAAGCGGCAATCGACGAGGGCGTGCCGGCGCCCGTGCTCTCCGCCGCGGTCTACGAGCGCTTCAGCTCGCGCGGCAACGCCGGCTTCGCGAACCAGGTGCTCTCGGCCATGCGCTACCGGTTCGGCGGACACCGCGAGGGCGGCGGGAAGGGCTGAGCGATGGAGCCTGGCCGATGAATGCGCCGCACGCCGACGCGCTGGTGCTCTTCGGGATCACCGGGGACCTCGCGTACAAGAAGATCTTCCCCAGCGTGCACGCGATGGCCAGGCGCGGCGAGCTCGCGGTGCCCGTCGTCGGCGTCGCCCGCGAGGGATGGGACCGCGAGCGGCTGCTCGCGCGCGCGCGAGAGAGCATCGCCGAGCACGGCGGCGGCGTGGACGAGCGCGCGTTCGGCGCGCTCGCCGAGCGGTTGCGCTACGCGCCCGGCGACTACACCGATCCGGCCGTGTACGACCGGCTGCGCGAGGCGCTCGGCGAGGCGCGGCGACCGGTGCACTATCTCGCGATCCCGCCGAGCCTCTTCCCGGTCGTGGTCGAGGGGCTCGGCCGCTCGGGCTGCGCCCGCGGCGCGCGCGTCGTGCTCGAGAAGCCGTTCGGCCGCGACCTCGCCTCGGCGCGGTCGCTGAACCGCACGCTTCACTCGGTCTTCGACGAAGACTCGATCTTCCGCATCGATCACTACCTTGGCAAGGAGACGGTGCAGAACATCCTCTACTTCCGGTTCGGCAACAGCTTCCTCGAGCCGATCTGGAACCGCAACTACGTCGAGCGGGTCGAGGTCACGCTGGCCGAGCGCTTCGGCGTCGCCGGGCGCGGCAAGTTCTACGAGGAGGCCGGCGCGATCCGCGACGTGGTGCAGAACCATCTGCTGCAGGTGGTCGCGCTGCTCGCGATGGAGCCGCCGGTCGGCCCCGACATGGAGGCCTTCCGCGACGAGAAGGTGCGCGTGCTGAAGTCGATCCGCCCGCCGGCCGCGAACGAGGTGGTGCGCGGCCAGTACGCGGGTTACCGCGCCGAGCGGGGGGTCGCGCCGGATTCGCGCGTCGAAACGTTCGCCGCGCTGCGCATGCATCTCGACTCCTGGCGCTGGCAGGACGTGCCGTTCTTCGTGCGCGCCGGCAAGCGGCTCGCGGTGACGGCGACCGAGGTGCTGGTCACGCTGAAGCGCCCGCCGCAGCGGCGCTTCTCCGGACGCGAGTTCGATTCCGGCGCGCCCAACCACTTCCGCTTCCGCATGGGCCCGAACATGGAGATCGCGCTCGGCGCGACGGTGCTCGCCGCGGGCGGGCGCGGCGCGAGCGAGAACGTCGAGCTCTTCGCCTGTCGCGACCCGGGGCGCCAGGTCGAGCCTTACGACCTGCTGCTCGGCGCGGCGATGGCCGGCGACCATCTCCTGTTCGCGCGCCAGGACGAGGTGGAGGCGGCGTGGCGCATCGTCGAGCCGCTGCTCGAGCATTCGTCGCCGGTCGCCGAGTACGCGCCGGAGTCGTGGGGCCCGGCGGCGACGGACGCGCTGATCGAGCCGCGCGCGAGGTGGCACGACCCGAAGGGGTGAAACGCGAGTGAACGGTGAACGGTCGACAGTGAACGGCAAAGGCGCGTTGCAGCGGGGCTTGCGCCTCAGTACGTGACAACGGCTGATCGAGCGTCTCCGCTTCTTAGCCGCTCACCGCTCACCGCTCACCGCTCACCGCCCACCGCTCACCGCTCACCGTTCACCGTTCACCGTTCTCAACCGCTGGCGGTCGATCTTGCCAGTCCCGGTCTTCGGCAGGTCGTCGAGATACTCCACCTGCCGCGGGTACTTGAACGGCACCAGCGCCTGCTTGACGAAGTCCTGCAGCGCTCTCGTCGTCGCCGCGCCGGCGGACTGGCCCGGCCGCAGCGCGACGAACGCCTTCAGCGTCATCAGCCGGTTCTCGTCCTCGACCGCGAGCACCGCGCACTCGCGCACTCCCGGGTGCTCCGCGAGCGCGCGCTCGACCTCCAGCGGGTGCACCCACTGTCCGCTCACCTTCACCAGGTCGTCGGCGCGGCCCTCGAACCAGTAGAAGCCGTCGGCATCCCGGCGGAACCGGTCGCCGGTGTAGATCCACCCGTCGCGCATCGTCTCGCGCGTCTTGTCGGGGCGGTTCCAGTAGAACGGCGCGCTCGAGTCGCCGCGCACCCACATGATGCCGGGCTCTCCGGTCGGGACTTCGCGCCCGTCGGGATCGCAGAGCTTGATCTCGTAGCCGGGCACGCGCACGCCCGTCGCGCCGGGCTTCTGGCGGTCGACCCGGTTGGAGAGGTAGATGTGCAGCACCTCGGTCGAGCCGAGCCCTTCCACGATGCGCAGGCCGTAGCGGCGCTCCCACTCGCCGAACATCTCCTGCGAGAGCGTCTCGGCTGCCGAGATGCACAGCCGCAGGCTCGAGAGATCGCGCCGCTCGGCGCCGGGATGCGCGATGAGCGCGTTGTACAGGGTGGGCAGGCCGAAGAGGATCGTCGGGCGATGCCGCTCGATCGCGGCGAGCACCGCCTCGGGGTCGGGGCGGCCCGGATGCAGCACCACCGCGGCGCCGACCGAGAACGGGAAGGTGATCGCGTTGCCGAAGCCGTACGCGAAGAAGATCTTCGGCGGGGAGAACGCGACGTCGGATTCGCGGATGCCGAGCACCCGCTTGCCGTACGACTCGTGCGTGTACGGCGCGTCATGGTGCAGGTGCACGACGCCCTTCGGCCGGCCGGTGCTGCCGGAGCTGTACATCCAGAACGCCATCTCGTCGGGGTGCGTCTCGACCTCGTCCAGCGCAGCGCTCGCGCCGGCGATCCAGGCGTCCCAGCGCTGCACGTCGACGAGCTCGAGCGGCGGCGGCGCCTCCTCGCCGACGATCACCAGGCTGCGCAGCCGGCTCGCCCGCGCGTCCGGGTGCGCGAGGAGGCTCGCGAGCGAGCCGTGCACGATCGCCGCCTCCGCGCCGCTGTCGGCGAGATAGTAGGCGACGAGATCGGCGGGCGAGAGGGTGTTCACGAGCACCGGCACGAAGCCCGCGCGCATCGCGCCGAAGATCGCCGCCACGTACTCGGGGGTGTCGAGCATCACGAGCAGCACCCGGCTGCCGCGCGCGAGCCCCATCGCGGCCAGCCCGTTGCCGGCGCGGGCGGCGAGCTCGGCGAGCTCGCCGTAGGCGAGCTTGCGGTCCCCGCAGACGACCGCGGTCCTGCCGGCGCGGCCGGCGGCGAGGTTGTCGAAGAGGATCCGCGACGCGTTGTAGCGCTCGGGCACGCGCCAGCCGATCTCGCGCGCTCCGGGCGTGCCGGCGCCGCACGGGTCGGGCTGGCGCTCCGGGTGCGCCGACCCCGGGTCCGCGGCGCGCTCGCGGTCCACGCGCGTCATGAAGCGCGGGGCCTCCGCGCGCAGCCGCTCGTCGCTCATCCGGCCGCTGCGGATCATGTAGTCGTAGGCGAGTTGCCACGGCGCGAGCGCCATCTTCTCGGCGATGCGCTCGTACCAGAACGAGCTCGCGTTGGCCGCGTTGACGATCTTCTCGGCGATCGGCTTGCGCGCGCGCTCGAAGGCCGCGAGGCCCGCCGCGACGTCCTCGCCGTGCGCGTCGAGCGCGGCGGCGAGCGCGATCGAGTCCTCCATCGCGAGCCGGGTGCCCGACCCGATCGAGAAGTGCCCGGTGCGCACGGCGTCGCCGATCAGGACGACGTTGTCGGCGGTCCACTGCGGCGTCCACAGGAGCGGGAAATTGCGCCAGATCGAGCGGTTCGAGACGAGCGGGCGGCCGCCGAGGTCGGGCGCGAACACGCGCTCGCAGTAGAGCCGGCTCGCGTCGTCGCTCATGCGATCCAGCCCGGCCCGGTACCAGGTCGCCGCGTCGCACTCGACGATGAACGTGCTCATGTCCGGCGCGTAGCGGTAGTGGTGCGCGACGAAATGTCCGTGCTCGTTCGCGCGGAAGGTGAGGGTCAGGCAGTCGAACGGCTGCGCCGTGCCGTACCACGCGAACTTGTTGGTGAGATAGCCGATGCGCGGCTGCAGCCGCCCGGCGAGCGACCGTCGCACCATCGAGTTCACGCCGTCGGCGGCGACCACCAGGTCGAAGCCGGCGAGCTCGGCGAGTGCGCCGACCGTGCGCCCGTGCTCGACGCTCACGCCGGCCGCCTCGCACAGCCGCTCGAGCGTCGAGAGCAGTCGCAGCCGGCCGATCGCGGAGAAGCCGTTGCCGTCGACCAGGATCGCTTCGTCCCGGTGCACGATCTTCTGCTCGGGCCAGTGCTCCATCTCGGCCTCGAGCCGCCGGAAGATCTCCGGCTCGCCGGCGCGCAGGAACTCGAGCGCGCCGTCGGAGAACACGACGCCGAAGCCGAAGGTCGCGCCGCGCGGATTCTGCTCGAGGACCAGCACCTCGGCGTGCGGGCGGCGCCGCTTCAGGAGCAGGCCGAGGAAGAGGCCGGCGGGGCCGGCGCCGATGATCGCGGTTCGCATGGTCGCCTCCGGCGCCGGTGTGGGCGCCGGAAACGATACTAGCGCGAGCGCCGCGGGTCTTCAGCCCCGGCGGGTGGATCGTCCGCCGTGCCGCGGCGCCGGGCGAACGCCTCCAGCGCGGCGCGGAACGCCGCGCGCTCGGCCTCCGGCACCGGGGCGCCGCACTCGTAACAGCGGTCGGCGGTGCCGTCGGTCATGCGATCGAACCAGCGGCAGCCGCACTCGTCGCACGCGAGCTCGGGCGCGCCGGCCGGGTTCGCGAAGATCATCGGCACGCGCCCATGAAGGCGAGGCCGAGCGAGTCGAGGAAGTCCTCGTAGCCCGCCGCGGCGAGCTCGGCGCGGGTGCGGAAGGTGCAGAGCATCACGTCGCCGCGCCGGATCCGCCGCTTGAGCCGCCCGAGCGCGTCGCCGTCGAGCGCCGCGTAGGCCTCCGCGATCGACTGGCCGTCGGCGAGCAGCAGGAAGTCGGCGAGCGCGTCGGCGAAGCCGCCGACCCGCTCGCAGGCGGCGCGCATGCGGCCGTCGGCGGCTTCCCACGCGAGCATCGGCGCGCCCGCCGGGCCGAAGCGCGCCTCGCGCCACGCGGCCGGCTGCCGGCCGGGCGCGAACCCGGTCGCCTCGCGCGGCAGGATGCCGATGCGCGCGCCCGCGACGAGCTCGGCGAAGAGCTCCGCGTGCCGGTCGAGCATGCGCTGCCAGCCGGCGACGTCGGCGAGCATGTCGTTCGCGGACAGGGCCATGCTCAGTGCCGCGGGAACGCGAGGCCCAGCCGCTCGACCAGCGCCGCGGCGCCGCTCGCCGCGAGCTCCGCGGGACCCTGCAGGATGTACGGGTGGAGCAGGCGCGTGCGGACGAGCCGCGCGGCGCACGCCGGGCCGAGCGACTGCAGCGGAGCGATGCCGCGGTCGTCGAGCACGAGCAGCACCGGCAGGTCCGGCGTGCGGCTGCTCCGCTCGACGTGCGCGCGCAGGCCGCCGGCGGCGTCGCGCTGCAGGCGGATGATCGGCCCGGCCCCGGCGCGGTAGTCGGCGGCCCGCATCAGCCCGACCGCGGCGCCCGGCGCGAGCTCCGTGAACTCGTCGGCATGCGTCTCGAGCATGCGCTGCCAGCGCGCGCAGTCGGCAAAGGTCGCGGGCATGATCGCAGGCTGGAACCTATCTCGAAATGCGGATGCGGCCGCAAACGAGGGGATTTGCAAGGGGCGGCCGGAAAGGCAAGGGTCCCAACCCTTTCCCCGGGCCCCAGGTTCGTTCGGGGACGTGCAAGGGGTAAGCTGCCTTTTGTTCGTACGACATCGGTTCAGGAAAAGGCACGGCCCGCGATCCTGAGAGAGCTGCTAGATCCTCGCCCCGAGGCGGTAGCCCTCGTGGATCGCGGCGTCGATCCCGCGCGGGATCAGCGCGTCGCCGCACCCGTGCAGCTCGTCGATCATCCACTCGAGCGCGTGGAAGAGCTCCTGGTTCGAGCGCCGCGGCGCGGTCGCGATCACGGTGTCGGCCGGCACGACGCGCTCCTCCCCCTTCGCGTTCACCACCGTGCAGCCCTCGGCCGTGACGCGCGTCACCCGGCTGGAGGTGAGCGTCTCGATCTCGAGCTCGTCGACCCACGCGGTGTGGCGCCACTTGAACGACGGCATGACGTCCCCGGCGAGGCGCTTGCCCGCCTCGACGATGGTGACCGCGGCGCCGCCCTTGCGCAGCGACTCCGCGAGGGTGAGGCCGACCTTGCCGCCGCCGATAACCACCACCCGCGCGCCGGTCGGCGCCGCCCCCTGCGCGACCGCCAGGCCGTCGAGGATGCGCTCGTGACCCTCGATGGCGCGCAGCGCCTCGCGATCGATGCGCGCGCCGACGGCGACGACCGCGACGTCGTACTGGTGCAGGATGCCGCGCATAAGCTTCGCGTCGACCTCGGCGCCGAGCCTGAGCTCGACCCCGAGCTTGCGCGCCATCAGCTCGTAGTGGCGCACGACGCTCTGCAGGTCGTCGGGCCGCGCGAGGTCGCGCGCGGCATAGCCGACGAGGTTGCCGCCGACCTGCTGCGACTTCTCGAACACCGTGACGCGGTGGCCGCGCTTCGCCGCGGTGATCGCGCATTCCATGCCGGCGGGGCCGGCCCCGATCACCATCACGCGCTTCTGCACCGCGGCGGGCGTGACGTGGTACTCCGGCTCGACCTCGTGGCCGAGCGCCGGGTTCATGGTGCAGGTGTAGGGCAGGTCGCGGAACAGGCGCGAGAGGCAGTTCAGCGAGCCGATGCAGCGGCGCGTCTCGTCGAGCCGGTCCTCGGCGGCCTTGTGCACCAGCTCGGGGTCGGCGAGCAGCGGCCGGCAGACCTCCCAGAAGTCGAACTCGCCGTCGGCGATGCACTGGTTCGCCATGCGCGGATCGGGGAGCCGCACGCCGAACGTGATCGGCACGTCGGGCAGCAGCAGCT